>CAZPXL010000098.1:0-7618 GCA_964591005.1 uncultured Eubacteriales bacterium | reverse complement strand
GGTGTTGCCGGTGTTGCCGGTGTCGCCGGTGTCGCCGGTGTCGCCGGTGTTGCCGGTGTCGCCGGTGTTGCCGGTGTCGTCCCGCTTCCACCGTAGTACTTATCCCAATACGCGTGCATCGGGCTGTCAGCCGGGTATGGGTTTACAGCAGCAGCCGCGCTGGCTGCAGTCAACGTAAAAGAAATCATTAACAAGCAGGTTACAATCACATACGATATGCGCCTGATTTTGGACATATCCATATCCACTTCCCCTTTCCCATTGCCTCCGGGCTGCGTCAAAAGCAGACATTTATCAGCATCCCGTTCCAGAGCATAATATTTCTGGAATATGGCTTTTAAAAGTACTAATGAGAAATTATATATGTCCCTGTTTTGTTTGACAAAGCCGTCTCTGGAATTTGGACGGGCATCAGGGGAAGTGAGATGTATTTTTCTTCTTCATAAAGATTTATGTTCAAAATCAGAGCATAGTGGTAATATACACCTTATCAATATGTTTTTTTAAAATATATAATCCGGCTACCGCCGGCTAGCAGTGCCTTCACCCGCCATGAGAATAATAGATGCCGACTGAACTCATAGCGGCTTTCAGCTTGCTGGGATATACCTTGGTAGGGTTGTATGAAATTTTTACCTTATCCGGCGGAGTTATCTGCACATTGCTGACACCCTCAATATTCATAATAACTTCCTTGAGCTTTTTTGCTTTTTTATTGTTCTGCAGGCCGTTTATAACAAGGTTCATTAAATACACTCTAATTACTTCCCTTATTTTAATGATTAATTGATTAGGAGCGGATGAACCGCTCCTAATTTTTTAGCGATTAGCTACCGGTGGGCATTGCGGCGGGAATAACGTCGGCGGACAAACGAACGGGCCTTCAGGCGACACTTGTTCGCACAGCGCCGGTGTGCAGAAACCGAAGCTGGGGATCAAAATTTTTACTATGGCTACGGACTGAATCACAATACAGAGGTCGAATGTGCAGCAGATCTGATTGCCGAGAATCAGGCACGGTCCGCAGGCGGCATTGACAATCTCGCAGTTCGTGAAGGTTCCCTCGGGCGCGCAGAGAACGACTGTTTTGGTGAAGCTGAATTGCAGGCCTTTAAAAGCCTGAACTAATTCTGCCTCTGCATTCATTACTTCAAGCTTGTAGTTAACCACCACTGCGAAAGTAACGTTTGCCCGGCCTTGTTCGTTAGGCTCGGACCTGCTGACCTCACTGCAGGTGGCGTTCTTGATAACGCATCTCACTGTGGAGCCCGGAGGCGGTAAAAGTGTATTCAGGGGAGTACAGATATTCTCGCGGCGCTCCGCCTGGAAACAAAAATCATATACCTTCGGCACCTCGATACAGATAGTCTCAAAATTTCTCAAGCTCTCAATTTCCATTAACTTTATGACCTCCTCTTAATCGATCGGTTAATCATACCTTTCAATACAAAATATGCCACTTAACATATATTGGTGAAATATTTATCAGGAAAAATTATGTATAACTTTTTACAAATACAGCATAGGATATTTTGAGGTGATCCATTTGCTCCATAAACCATATTTTATCCGCTACAGGCAGGCCCTGGAGCGCAGCCTTTCTGCTCAGAATTCTTGTAAAAAGGCTGCGGAAAATGATATTGCCTGCTGTGAGGACAGCGCTCAAAAAACACCTGATCAAAACCAGTCCTGCGCTGTTGATGAACAATCGAATAAAATGAATAAGGATACCATTGCAGAAACTGCTGATAAAAATGCTTTCCAAGGGTTCAGGCAAATAGCGCCCGGTATATTTCAATTCAAGCCGCCGGCGCCTGGTATCATGGGAAATACGGTACCGCCCGGATTATTTCCCCCCTGTTATTCTGAAGTTGCCAAGCCGCAAAAAGCTGGTGAATTGGGGTTTATAAGATTGGACGGGCTTCCGGGCCCCTATCATAATTACCGCACACCTGTTTTTCAATTTACCTGAAAGAAACCTTTTAGACCCGCTGTTAGCGGCAAATCAGAAAAAGAAACAAAATGAACGTCCCCTTGTTTCCCCCAAAAAAAAACGCCCGGAGGGGCGTTGACAGGGGGTAACGTAATTAAACCGGTTGTTTGGAGTGTCTGTCAAGTAGCGAGCAGATTTTTAAAATTATAAATACCAATGGGTTTCTCATCCGTTTTTCCAACCTTTTGTATCCTTCCCTTGCCGCTGCTAGTTCTTGCTGGGCAATCAGGAAAGAACGCTCAAAGTCCTCTTCTGACTTGAGTGTTATCTTTAATTCATTGCTCAGGTCTTTAATTTCTTCATGCAGCCTTCTGTTTTCAATTAAAACTGACGATTTTTCTCTTTCTAATTTTTGCTTTAATTCTATTATTTCGGTCTGCAGTTCAGCTATTCTGATGCTGTGCTGCTCTTTCATTTCAGCCAGCTTTATTTTGTTTTCCCTGTCTCTTTCTTTGTAATGCTGTAATTTTGTAAACAACCCTTCCAGGTTGCCGTGGTTTTTAGCCAGCAGTTCCTTCAGCCTTGCAGTCTCCTCCTGGGCCTCGCCAGTCCGTTTCACCCAGAGACGGCACTGGTATAAAATGCTGTTGGCCTTGGCCTCAAGCTTGGCCAAATGTTCCCTATATCGCAATATCTCTCTCTTTCGCAGAGACAGCAGCAGATCTTTTTCAGCCATCTGGGTTAACAAATATTCATGCTGCCCGGCCAATTCCATTCTTTCCGCCAGCGCCGCCGCTGTTTCCCTCTGCCCGGAAACTGCTTCCTGAAGGTGTTGTTGCATTGATTCCAGCTTGTTTTTCCAGCCGGCCCGATCACGGTGCCAGCGATATTTTTGCCTGTTGACAACGCCAAGAAATTTTTTTAAAAGGTCCTCGTACAGCACCCTGGCGGCAGGGTTGTAACACCAGACCCCCTCACCCGCCATTTCAAAATAAGAGAACTTTTTTAATACACCTTCTATAGTCTTAATATCCGTGCTTCGCCAGGAATCGATCAGTTGATGAAGCTGCTGCAGTGAAAGGCCGCCCGGATGGATTTTCATGGCTTTAATCAACAGGTTTTTCAGGGAATAGTGGCTGGTCTCAACTTCCCATTCAGTCAATCCCCAATAGCCGTTTTCCAACTGGATGAACCTGCCGTCAGAAATCAGGCTGACCTCCTCTGATATTATTTTTTTTACTTTCTTTTTCTTGGCATTTGCGTTTTTTAATATTTCCCTCAGGTTCAAAGCCTGGCCTTTTTTGAGTAGAAGTGAATAAAACTGGTCATTCTCTTTGTTCCCTTCCAGGTCCAAACGCCAATTATCTTTTTCCTTGTAAAAACATGGATTTTGATTCAAACAAAGAAAAACTCTTTCCTCAACCTGTGGGAGCGAATAGTCCTTCAGCATTTTTCTCTGCACATGAGGCGCCAGCTCCGCCACAGACAAAGCTTCAAAGAAAAAAAGAGTTTTCTTTAGAACATCAGTCAGGGAATTTAGTTTCCCACCCATTACGCATGTCTCACCTACCTTGCAGTAAAGATGTTTTAATTATAAATTCATTCAATATCTCGAAATTCCTTTATTTTCCATTGTAAAAAATGTAATTTTATTATTTTATTATTCTACAAAATTCTCAAGAAAAAAACGGCAATAGGAGCAACAATACAGTTGATTATAAACACCTGGTTGCAATATAATAAAGTAAATGGTTGTTATACAGGGTTGGATGGTAATATAGCATACTTAAACGGCTGGAAGAGATATGGGTTAATAATGAAAATCGCCCGCGAGCGGTTGATTTCTTGATTGAATGGAAGTGAATCATATCTTATTAGGGGTGAAAACCATGACCCTGGCGTACTGCGAAGTCGACCCCCCCGCGAAAACAACAAAAGAATTTTTATTGGAAGGGCCGGTAATATCCAAATCTCTCGAAAATCTTAGTATTAATAATAAATTAACAAATTTCCGCCCGGCAGAGGAACAGAAAAGAGCACTGATTTCAATTTCCAAACTGCCCAATGGAATGATCTACATCGCCCGTTCCGGCCATGAAATAATTGGTTACATTACATTCCATTACCCGGAAGAATATTTCAGGTGGCACAAACACCCCAGGGTTTTGGAGTTGGGCGGCATCGAGATAAGCCCTGAGTGGCGGAAAAAAGGCATTGCGGAGGCGTTATTGAAAGAAGCTTTTAACAACCCGGTTATGGAAGATTTTATTGTGGTCACTCTTGAATTTTGCTGGCACTGGGACTTAAAGGGCAGCGGCCTGGAGATTTTTGAATATCAGAAAATGCTGGAAAAGCTTTTTGGGATGTTCAATCTTAAAAGACGCGCGACTGATGATCCCGACATTACAGAGCATCCGGCCAACGTCTTGATGGTAAGATATGGAAAGAATGTGAGCGCAAAAGACATAGCGCGGTTTGAGGATATGCTGTTTGAAGGAAGGTCTGAACTACATTAAAAAAGCCTGCTTTCCCTTATGGAAGCAGGCTTTTTTGTCATTGCATCCCAGGATTGCATTGATCCTGGAATGTTTATTTAAGACTGTAATTAGGAGCTTCTTTTGTTATCGTTACATCGTGAGGATGGCTCTCCTTTAATCCGGCGGCCGTACAGCGCATAAACCTGGATTTTGTTTTCAGTTCATTAATGTCACAGTTGCCCGTGTACCCCATCCCAGCTCTTAGACCGCCAATCAGCTGATAAACTGTTTCAGATAGAGATCCTTTGAAGGGAACTCTACCTTCCACTCCTTCCGGCACAAGCTTTTTGTCGCTTTCCGTCTCAGCCTGGAAATAACGGTCTTTGCTGCCGCCTTTCATAGCTGCCAGGGAACCCATACCGCGATAAACCTTGTAGCTGCGGCCCTGGTAGATTTCAATATCTCCGGGGCTTTCCTCCGTGCCGGCCAGCAGGCTGCCGAGCATTACAACATCAGCGCCCGCCGCTATGGCTTTAGTTATGTCTCCGGAATACTTAATGCCCCCGTCGGCTATAACCGGGATGCCGTAGTTTTTTGCTTCGTTGGCGCAGTCATAAACAGCTGTCACCTGGGGTACCCCGATCCCCGCTATAACTCTGGTCGTACATATAGATCCGGGGCCCATGCCTACCTTAACCGCGTCCGCCCCCGCCTTGATCAGGTCCCTGGTCCCCTCGGCGGTAGCCACATTTCCGGCGATTACAGCTACTTCCGGGTATGCTGTTTTTATCTTTGTGACAATGTCCAAAACGCCCCTGGAGTGCCCGTGTGCCGTATCAACAACAACCGCGTCTACACTAGCCTTAATCAACGCTTCCACTCTCTCCATGGTGTCTGTGGTAACACCAACCGCTGCCGCCACTATCAGGCGGCCTCTTTTATCCTTCGCGGAATTGGGGTACTGGCGGGTTTTTTCGATATCTTTTATAGTTACAAGCCCCCGCAGCATAAAATTATCATCTACAATCGGCAGCTTTTCTATCTTATACTGTTTGAGGATTTCTTTCGCCTGGTCCACTGTCGTGCCCAGCGGCGCGGTGACCAGGTTTTCCTTGGTCATCACATCTTCTATTCTTTTTGTAAAATCACGTTCAAACCGCAGGTCCCGGTTGGTAAGGATGCCGACAAGTTTTCCCTCTACAGTTATCGGCACACCGGAAATCCGGTACCTTTCCATTAAAACCAGGGCCTCACTCACCAGGCTGTCAGGGGAAAGATAGATCGGATCGGCGATTATGCCGTGTTCTGAACGCTTTACCCGGTCCACCTCAAGAGCCTGGCGCTCAATAGGCATGTTTTTATGAATAACCCCTATACCACCCTCACGGGCGATAGCGATAGCCATTCTGGATTCGGTAACGGTATCCATACCGGCGCTCATCAGAGGAATATTTAGCTTTAACTCTTTTGTGAGATTTGTTGTGGTGTCCACATCCCTGGGTTGGACTTCCGCGGCTGCAGGTATGAGCATAACGTCATCAAAAGTAAAGCCTTCTCTGCCAAATTTATCCTGCCACATTTGAACTCCCCCCTTGCTGTTTAACTTCATGCAATTTTATATTTGTTAATTATAGCACAGTTAGCGAGGGGATGTACAAGCAATTTTCAGTTATCATTCTTCGCTATAAATCAATAGAATTTTTCAGATTGTTGGCCGCTATGACATCTTTTTCAATCCTGGCCCATTACCGAGTCAATGCCGCGGCTGTAGAAACGATCTCTCAGGTGGTATATTAGTTTTTCTGACACATCAAATTCTTCAGCCATCTCCGAATCAGTTTTATCATTCTTTATACCGTCTATAAAGAGATCGACGTCAAGCCCCGCTTCACCGGCCATTTCTTTCAGGCTCGGCTCGGAGCTCCAGGGCACCCTGCTCACAATAAAGGAATCTCTCTCATCCAAAATAAAACACCCCCGGCTTTTTAGGAATATTTTCCCCGGCCGGAGGTAAAAAATGCGTTATATTTTTAATATAAATTACCGTTTATTTATTCCCCCCATCCGGCAGGCAGTCATAAGGAAATTCAAGGTGGGAGCGGTCATTAAAAAGCATCAGGATGCCCTTATCCCACTCCGGAAAATCAATTATATTCAGGCAGGCGTTGTCCTGGCGAAGGCGCCAGTATTTATTCAAGTCCATGCCCAGCACTGTTCCCACAACGCTCCGGATTACACCGCCGTGGGATACCAGCACCACCCTGCCCTTTTGGTGGCTCTCCACAATTTTTTTAACAGCGGCGGTTGTCCTTTTGACCATTTCACCCAGTGATTCGCCGCCCGGGATCCTGGTCAGCAGGGGCTTTTCCCACCACTTTTTGATTTCTTCCGGGTACTGTCCCTTTATCTCATTGATGTCAAGCCCTTCCCATCTTCCAAAGTTCAGTTCTCTCAGCTCCGGCAGTGCCCTTATCTCCTGGTTATGG
Organism: uncultured Eubacteriales bacterium; assembly: GCA_964591005.1. Taxonomy (GTDB): domain Bacteria; phylum Bacillota; class Desulfotomaculia; order Desulfotomaculales; family Pelotomaculaceae; genus Syntrophopropionicum. Next base: position 722 of record CAZPXL010000098.1, on the reverse strand, counting down.
TGCTGTGAAATAATCCTGGCGGTCTCATGGGCCCTGACCAGGTCACTGGCGTAGAATCCGTCAAATTTCAGAACGGCGAGGCGCCTTCCCAGGAGCTCAGCCTGGCGGCGACCCTGGTCGGACAGCGGCACATCGGTATGGCCCTGGTATCTCAAAGTGGCATTCCATTCAGTTTCCCCGTGCCTGACCAGGTAAATACGGCAGCTCATTTATTATTTTCCTCCCATTATATCCTTGATTGCCGATATCAGGATTTCGTTTTCCGGCCTGTTTTTTACCGCTATTCTGATATACCGGCCGCCTATTCCGCTGAACCCGCGGCAATCCCTGACCAGGATCCCGCGCCTCCCCAGCAGTTCTGTCAGTTCACTTGATTTCAGGCCGCACTTAGTGATATTCAACAGAAGAAAATTCGCCGCCCCCGGCAGCGGGTTTATGCCGGGAATATTATGAAGCTCTTCAAAAAGGTATAATTTTTCCCTGTTCACCACCGTGTTGGTGCGCTCCATATGCTCCAGGTCGCTGAGCCCCGCTTTGCCGGCGACTTGAGCCAGGATGTTCACATTCCACGGATCTTTTGAGGCGTTCATCCTTTTAATGATATCTTTCGGGGCCGCTATGGCGCCAAGCCTCAGCCCGGGTATGCCAAAAAACTTGGTCAGGGAATAAAGCACGGCCAGGTTGGCAGATTTCCCGACAGCGGGCATCATGGTATAAAGCAT
>CAZPXL010000097.1:0-7643 GCA_964591005.1 uncultured Eubacteriales bacterium | reverse complement strand
TTGGCGGGCGGAGGCAAAATCTTCCCGGCTGATGCCCAGGAAATCAGCTATATCCTCGCAGTCAATGCCGCACCCCATGTGCATGCCGGAACCCCCATGAAAAATTCCCTGTACGGCCTGGCCTGCCGGCATGTCTATTGCCGCAAGAGCTTTTAAAGAGGGGCCGCCGGCCAGGAGAGCCCCGCAGACCAGCGCTATCGCGGCTGCCGCCGCTAACCAACCCCTGACTTTCATGAATTAGCCTCCTTTGCTTCTGCTAAAGCACCCTAAAATCTTGATTGGGAATTATCAAGTTTTTATAAAATTTATAAGTCCGTGCAAGAGGGGTTAATCGTTGGTCAATTCTTCCTTGACATCCCTCAATATGGCTGTGCTTGTATCCTGGCTTGGGACAATTTCTTTTCGAGCTTTTTGCTTCTGCTTTTTAAGGGAGATCCTTTTGATTTTATCAGCGTCCATTCTCTTCCACCTTTCCATAGATATGATTGTTTATGAGTTAGTTTGCGTTAATCACAAGGATAATATACAAATGGAAAATTAGAAAACGAGGTGTTTCACGAAATTTAAGGAATAAAGTGGCGGAAATGGTTCCATAATATTTTTGTTGAATAGGAGGTCAAAATACTGTTGCCATGAGAAAAATCGCCGCAGTCCTTTGCCTGGCTTTATTATTTTTATGGCCGGGCGGCTTATCCGCATCCCAGGTAATTGACAAGAGCCCGAATGAAAATATCCTTGTCTTCTGGACCAACGGAGACAGTTTAAAAGCGGTAACTTTAATGTGTGTGCGCGGATCCGGCAATCCGATCGGCATTGTTGCCATCCCTCTTTTTGTCAGGGTTAAATACCCGGGCAGCGATCAAACTGTAGCGGAAACTTACAGCGCCATCGGCAGGCAGGGTCTTACCGCCTGCCTGGAAGAGCTGTTTGGGATACCGATTGATTGTTATTTATCCATTGACCAGGCCACCCTGAACAAGGTCAGCTGTATGATCGGCCCGGTGTCAATGGACGGCAGCCCTACCACCGTTTCTGATGTTTTCGAAGGAGCATACACGAACAGCAAGGTTGACCCACAGGTGGAGGTGCGCCAGCTGGCGGCCCGCCTGGTTGAACCGCGTGTAATAATAAAGGCGCCTCAATTGTTTTGGATTTTATCAAATGAGGTCAAGACAAACCTCAACTGCAGGATTCTGGCAGGGATCTACAGAGTGGTGCAGGAGCAAGGTCCGGATGTCCTGAACAAGAAGGTGCTGCAGGGAAATGAATATTCCGCCGGAGGCCGCCATTACCGTGATGTGCCGCCGGAGGCATGGGTTAAAACGCTGCAGTCAACGGTAAACAATGTATAAAATTTAAGCCGGTTTCCTAAAAAATATTTTTCAGCTTTAGAGATTCTTTCTCTGGAATGTGCATGATCATTAATTTTAATTCAGACAGCTGCCCCCGTGAGAGGGAAACATCTTTTGTTGAAATATATGCCTTTGTTTTAGCCATGGAAAACTCTATATTGTCAATTTCCTGGTGGTCGAGAACAGCCGGCCACCAGTCCGCTTTTTTTTCCCAGGACTTTTCCAGTCCATCAGCCATATCCCAGGCTTGCTCCCATTGTTTTTTTTCCAAGCCCTGCTCGATCTGTTCAATTCTTTGCAGCATTTCACCGGCTGATGCCTGCAGCATGTGGTTTGTCCATAAACTGAAAGATATAATAATTGCGAATATGGTTAACAGCACCAGCAGCAGTCTCATACAATACTCCTTATACCGCTTTTAATTTTACCTGGTAAAGCAGCTTTCCTTCTGTGTCGAGGTGCGCGAAAAGGATATTCTTAAAAGACATAACGCCGAATTTACGCAGTTCTGAACTCAGCCATTCTTCGGTGAGATTTATCCTGGCCAGGTTTTTCTTAAAGACATATCCGTCGATAATTAACGTGACCGGCAAGCCTTCATATTTTGTGGGCAGGTTCAGATCTTCCGGCACAACAGGCCTCCTCTGGGATTTGGGGATGACACTCAGATGGCCGCCTGTTTCCAGGATGGCAAACTCAACGTCTGCAATATTGGCTATGTTTTTTGCCCGCAGCTGTTCCAGCAGGTCGTTAATGTTATAACGCAGCCTGTAAAGCTCTTTTTCAACAATTTTTCCGTTTTCAACAAGGACAGTGGGGGTGCCGCAAATAATGCCCCTGGCCCGTTCGCTTTTTAAAGAGAGATAAGACATTGCTACCTGGGCCAGGATCAGTGTGAATATCGGGAAAAGGCCGGATAGAAGCGGCACCCCGGTGTTTTCCATCGGAATCGCGGCCAGGGCTGAAAGCATGATTATGATAACAAGCTCGTAAGGCTGCAGCTGGCCGACCTGCCTTTTCCCCATCAGCCTTAAACCTATCACTACCACGGCAAATAATATAAGAGTACGTATGATACCTATAAGCATATATCTTTCCCTAAGTCGAGTATTTTTAGCAATTATCATTTGCCGGAAGCCCTTATTTTATGTAAGATCCGGCAGGCAAAAAAAAGAAATCATTAATGGTAGTAATTACCACCCTGAATTTTGTAGGTTTATGCCGATCTGAAGCGAATTCTTCCACAGGCGATTAAAGTGGGTATTATACAGGAGGAATATCGTGAAAAAGGCCAAAACCGCCGCGTTGATCTTTTTTAGTATCTTCATGCTGCTGGCTGTCGCTACCCTGCCCGGCGCATACCCCGCCATGGCTCAGAGCTATATTGTCAATGCCGGGGACACCCTGTTCTCAATCGGGCAAAAATTCGGTGTTCCGGTTGACGAACTTATAACTGCCAACAACCTGTCATCGGATATGATCTACCCCGAGCAGAGGCTGCGCATTCCGCCCGTGTCTTCCGTAAACGCCTCAGTCACACGTTATATCCTGGGTTTTTATGTGGACCGGGAGGAAGGACTGCCCGGCTCATACGACACTATGTCGGCTTACAGCGGCCAAATAACCGCCGTAGCGCCTTTCTGGCACAGGCTTGCTTCCGATAACCCGGTTCAAATTGAGGAACACCGGCCGGCGGACGGCTCCGGCACGGGTGATCTTAAATCTGTAATTAGCGATGCTCGCAAGAATAATATTCAGGTGTTTGCCCTGGTCCATAATATGATCTATCCCGCGCGGGTCGACGGCGCCTGTCTGGCCGCGGCTGTGCTTGAGAACGGGAAGACCAGGAGCGAATTTATTAACCAACTGGAGAGTTTAATTAAAAAATACGATTACGACGGCGTTAATCTGGACATAGAAAATATTAAACTTGACGACAGGGACAGATATTCTTTACTTGTTAAAGAGCTGTTTGAGCGGCTTAATCCCCAGGGGTATAAAGTAACTGTGTGCGTGCCCGCAAAAACCCATGACAATTTAACAAGCACGTGGTCCGGCCCCTTTGACTATAAGGAGATCGGCAGGTATTCCGACATTGTGATCATAATGACCTACGACGAACACGGTTACCACAGCGGGCCGGGGCCGATAGCGTCCAGCGGTTGGGTCAGAAACGTTGCCAGGTACGCCGCGGAAAACATCCAGCCGGAAAAGATCCTTTTGGGAATACCGGGGTACGGGTTTGACTGGACGGCCGGGCAGGCGTGCCCGCGATATATTTCTTTTGCCCAGGCTGTTTCTGTCGCGGAATCACGGCAGTCAAACATTTTATGGGATAACACGGCGCAGTCGCCTTATTTCAAATACAGCGACAGAGACAGCGGCAGTCACGAGGTGTGGTTTGAAAACGCGGCCAGCCTGGATTACAAGCTGGATATAGTTGAAGAGTTCGGCTTGAAGGGGATTGCCGTCTGGAGGCTGGGCATGGAAGACCCCGCTGTGTGGGATATTCTAAATAACAGGGCAAAAGCAGAAAAAGGATAGTAATGCCCAAAGGGGTGCCTCACGCCCTGGAAGCGCGGCAAAGCTTTAAAATGCTCTTGACTGTTGTAAAGCCATAAGAACGGGAAAAAAGTGGTTGGAACTATTGGGCTCCAACCACTTTTTAATACAGTTTTTATTCGGGTGTCTTCATTACCGCGCCCGTGCTGGAGGATGTTACCATCGCCGAGTAGCGGGCCAGGTAGCTTTTTCCGGTCACCTTTGGAGCCGGTTGCTTCCAGTTGTTTTTTCTGGCGGCAAGTTCCTCGTCAGACAGCTTAACGCTTAAGGCGCGGTTGGGGATGTCGATCTCTATGATATCGCCTTCCTGCAGCAGGGCGATTGGTCCGCCCTCGGAAGCTTCAGGCGAAACGTGGCCGATGCTGGCGCCCCGGGTGCCGCCGGAGAACCGGCCGTCTGTGATTAAAGCCACGTCTTTGTCAAGGCCCATGCCGGTAATCGATGACGTGGGGCTCAGCATTTCACGCATGCCAGGTCCGCCTTTGGGCCCTTCATAGCGGATGACAACCACGTCTCCTTTGACAATCTTGCCTTCCATTATTGCCTCAAAGGCTTCTTCCTCGCTGTTATACACCCGTGCCGGGCCGCTGTGCCTGAGCATTTCCCTGGCTACCGCCGACTGCTTCACCACAGCCCCGTCCGGAGCAAGGTTGCCTTTTAAGATGGCGATGCCGCCTTCCTTGCTGTATGGATTATCCATGGGACGGATAATATCCTGGTTGCGGACCGAGGCTTTGCTGATATTCTCACCAAGAGAACACCCCGTTACGGATTTTGTTTCCAGATTAAGCAGGCCCGCGTCAGCCAGCTGTTTCAGCACCGCGGAGATTCCACCAGCTGTGAAAAGGTCAAAGAGGTGGTGCGGACCACCGGGGCTGAGCTTGGTAATGTTGGGGACGCGGGTGCTGATTTCATCAAAATCCTCGAGCCTGAGCGGCACTCCGGCCTCGTTGGCGATGGCCAGCAGGTGCAGTACGGTGTTGCTGGAGCCGCCGATGGCCATATCCAGGGCTATCGCGTTTTTAAAAGCGTCCAGCGTCATGATATCGCGGGGGCGGATATTTTCCCTCACCATCTGCATGGCCTGCTGGCCGGCGATTTTAGCCAGCGCCTTGCGCTGCCCGTATGGCGACGGTATGGTGCCGTTGCCGGGCAGAGCTATCCCCAGCGCTTCCGCCAGGCAGTTCATGGAGTTGGCGGTAAACAGCCCGGAACAGCTGCCGCATGTTGGGCAGACGCTCTGTTCCATTTCCTCCATCTCGGCGGCGGTGATGGCCCCCACGGCATACGCGCCTACAGCTTCAAAAAGGGGCACTACCAGGTCGGCGCTTTCGCCCGCGTAGGCGCCGGTAAGCATCGGCCCGCCGCTGACGTAAACTGAAGGTATATTGAGCCTGGCTGCTGCCATGAGCATACCCGGCACGATCTTGTCGCAATTTCCAACAAGAACGAGGCCGTCAAACTTATGGGCCACGACCATGGTTTCAATAGAGTCCGCAATCAGTTCACGGCTGGCCAGGGGATACTTCATGCCGTCATGGTTCATGGCAATCCCGTCGCATATTCCGATAACCGGAAATTCCACCGGAGTGCCGCCCGCCGCCGCCACTCCGAGCTTGGCGGCCTGGGCCAGATCTCGCAGGTGAACATGTCCCGGTACAATCTCGTTAAAAGAATTCACGATGCCGATCAGCGGCTTCTTCAAGTCGTCCCGGGTGTAGCCCATGGCGTAAAAGAGAGACCTGTGCGGCGCCCTGGCCACTCCCTGTGTTACCTGTTCGCTTTTAAGGCAACCCCTATTCATAAAAAAAGCCTCCTTAATTAAATTGTCTTTATAATATTAACACGATTCGGACAGCTTGTGCATGTACAAAAAAGATTATAAACCACCCAACTGACTAAAACAATAGGTTTTGACACTGAAGGCTTTTCTTCATACTAGATAGAATATAAAATTAAGTCATAAATTGAATTTACAGCTAAATTTGATGAACCTGAGGAGTACGGAACTGAAATGCCTTCCCCCGGCGTCAAACCAGTATATATAATAAATGAAAAGGGAGATGGTGGAGGAATGTTAAGGCCTAAGATTTATCTTTATGTTTTTGTGCTGCTGTTAATTGTGCTGACGTGCCCGGCATGCGCCTGGGCCGGACAGGCGCTTGACGAGGGCAGCAGCGGCCGTGTGATTTTTTTAGAAGTGGGGGAGTCGCTGGATCTCAGCCTGGAGAGCAACGCTTCCACCGGCTATTCCTGGCAGTACTTCCCGGATTTCACCGGTAAAGAGGTTATTGCGGAAACAATGCACCAATACGTGGGAGCTATATCATTACTCCCAGGAGCGCCCGGCAGGGAACAATGGTCTTTTAAGGCCGTGGGGGCCGGCACCGCGTCGATTTCTTTAGGTTATATGAGACCATGGGAAAGTGTACAGCCGGAAAAAACATTTAAACTTGACGTTATTGTTATACCTCAGCAGATTACAGTAATGCTGAACGGCAAACCCCTGGATACTGATGTGCCGCCTGTGATCAGGGAAGGCCGAACGATTGTCCCCTTAAGGGCTGCCGCCGGGGCTCTCGGCGCGGAAGTTGAATGGCTTCCCGCCACCAGGCAGGTAATTGTTCAAAAGGGTGATATATCGCTTGAGCTGACTGTTGGGAGCAGTAAGGCCTTATGGAGAGACCCGGCAGGTGAACATAACATAACTTTGGATGTCCCCGCCGAGATAATAGGGGACAGAGTTTTTGTGCCGCTGCGGTTTATCAGTGAAGCCCTGGGCTGCAAGGTGGAATGGGACGGGGAAACCCGGACGGTAAACATAACCAGCCAGATCGAAGTGTGAGAAATGAACGTGTAAAAAGAGGTGAATATATTGAAAAAAGTATTGGCGGGAGTATTTATCATTGTTTTGCTCGTGGTGGGAGGGTGTGGGAAAACAGACAGGACGCCCGGCCAGGAAGAACTTATGAACCAATACCAGGTTCTAATCAATGAAAAGAAGCCTGTCAGGGAATTGACCGGTTTTATTGAATCCAATAAAACCAACCTCAGCCGGGAGAACCTGGACAAGATGGTTTTGGGGCTCATAGAAGTCCTGGAGAAGGGTGTACAGGACTATGATAACAAAATACTATCCCTGGAAACAAAGGTCGATATAAATAAATACAGGTATCAAGACCTGGCACAGCTGCGGAATATAAGGGAAGACAGCATAGTAAACCTGCTGCAGGACGCCTACGGCAACGGCTATAAACTTGCCGCCTCCGAGGGAAGTTACTATTTTGAAGTTGACTATGGTAAAATCTTGAAGGATTTCGGCCCCAGCGCTTTAGATGATACAGCCGGCTACCTGGAAATTATGTCCGAAGAATACGGCAGGCACACCGCTGTCGACGCGGCCCTGGTTATAAGCCCGGACGAGCTGGCGGAAAGGGTTATCAGGACGAAAAAATTTATCGACAGGTACCCCGCCTTCACCAGGATTGAGCAAGTTAAGATGTTTCACCGTAATTATCTGAAAGCATACCTGCTGGGCCTGGACAACACCCCTTTGTTTGACTTCCAGTCTAAAAAAGCAAAAGAGTATTTCCTGGAAAGCTACCGGAATACCGTTGACGTCCACAAGGGGACGGAGCTTGCGGCTGTAGTGGAAGAACACCTGGCCCTGCTTGAGAAAAGCGATTATACCAGGTCGGAAGAGATAATGAATTTTGTCAACAGGGTGAC
>CAZPXL010000096.1:0-7816 GCA_964591005.1 uncultured Eubacteriales bacterium | reverse complement strand
ACATATTGCCAGCATACTGTTGGTAGCAATATTTTGTATTATCTTTGTCCTTTGGTTTAACCGTTTGTCCAAACTGAGGAGCCAGGAGTTTAAATCTGTTAACAGTGAGCTGCTGCGTGAAATTATCATACGCAACCGGACAGAAGAAAGGCTGAAATACCTGAGTTTTCATGATAACCTTACCGGCTTGTACAACCGCTCCTTTTTTGAAGAACAGCTGCAGCGGTTATCCGCCCCCCGTTACAACCCGGTGACTGTAATAGTTTGCGATGTGGACGGGCTGAAATTTATCAATGACACCCTGGGCCACGATATCGGTGACTCTCTCCTGGTGGCGGTGGCAGACGTGATTAAGAATTCTTACCGTGAAGGTGACGTAGTGGCCCGCACCGGCGGAGATGAATTCGCGCTGCTGATCCCTAACAGCACGGAGGCAATCGTTAAAAGCACATGTAATAAAATACGCGATGCCATTGCTTCATATAATGAGGAGAATACCAAACTGCCTCTCAGCATATCTGTCGGTTTCGCCACGAGCCACGAAGGGGTGAGTCCGGGAGACCTTTTTAAGGAAGCAGACAACAACATGTACAGGGAAAAGCTGCACCGTACCCAGAGCGCCCGCAGCGCGATTGTCCAGACACTGAAGAAAGCCCTTGGGGCCAGGGATTTTATTACTGAAGGGCATGCAGACCGCATGCAGGACCTGGTCATAGATTTGGCCAAGTCAATTTCAGTGCCGGAAAGGAAGCATGCGGACCTGCGCCTGCTGGCCCAATTTCATGATATCGGCAAGGTGGGGATCCCTGACAGTATCCTCTTCAAGCCCGGTCCCCTTTCCAATGAGGAATATGCGGAAATGAAACGGCACAGTGAAATTGGCTACATTATAGCCATGTCACCTCCTGACCTCGGCCCGATCGCCGACCTTATTTTGAAACACCATGAGTGGTGGAACGGTAAGGGCTATCCGATGGGGCTGAAAGGGGAAGAGATACCGCTGGAATGCCGGATATTGGCTGTGGCCGACGCATTTGACGCTATGACCAGCGACCGCCCTTATCGCAGGGCCATGTCCAGTGAAGACGCGCTGAAAGAACTGAAGAGGTGCGCCGGCGTTCAGTTTGATCCTAAATTAGTAGATGATTTTATCAAATTGAAAAGTAATAACAGAATGGCAAATTCAAGTTTGGGATTACATTGACAGCAGCTATAGTAAATAAATAACCCGGCCTGGCCGGGTTATTTCCGCTTTACTTAAGCGGCTATAAAATGGGTAAACCAATACCCTGATCTATAATATGCGGGAGGTAATAATTTTTGTTCTCTTATTTTTTTATTACTTAATTTATCAGGCCCGGATTTTGTTTTTTTGAAAAGGCTGGTTGACTTTGTGTTACTTGAATATTTTTGGATTTAGTTACCTTTGCAGGGTGTAAAACATAATTTATTAAAAAGAGAAAATTAGAAATTGGCACGGGAAGGGTGGTAAAGGATGTTACGCCTGCTTTATCCTTTAATATTCACAATGGCAATCATACCTGATTCAGATAAGTATTTGGAAAATTTACAGTCGGTGGCCCAGGCAACGCAGATGACGGTAAAAAATATGAAAGACGGTATGGACGGCTTCCACAGCAACATTATGAGTTTTTACCAGATTTTAAATGAGCAAGTCAAGGGCAGTCAGGGTTCCCCATCATAACCGGACGATCTTATAAGAGTGAAACAAAAAGACCGTCCACTTGTTTTAATAAGAGTAAAACAAAAAGACCGTCCCCTTGTTTATAAGGGGATGGTTTTTTGGCTTAGTAGGGCGGCCGGAAAAAGACGGCGTACACAGAAATAGACATCACAAAAGCGGCCAGGATGAAGACCCCGATCCCGCCGCGTTTATTTCCCTTTTCCAGGGCCCAGCGGCCGTAGGTGTAAGTGTAATAAGTAACGGCAAGGGGGGGGAGGATAAGCAGCAATTTCAACACTTACAATCACTCCGTTTCCCACGGTATTATTTTCATGATAAGCCCTGACCGCCTGATATGGCTGTGGACCGAGACGTTTATGTCGGCGTCCGGGTAGCGGTCATGCCAGTTGAATTCTTCCCAGGCCTGGACGGTCCAGAAGCGGTGTTTTAAGTGTTGGCCGAAGCCGAAGATATCCGACAGTAACTCCTCCTGGGTGCGCTTAATCAAGGTGTTGCAGCCCTGCTCGATGTATTTTGAAAAGGCTTCTTCATAAATGGGTTTCAGGTCAGCCCTCACAATAGTATTTACGCCGGTATAGCCCGTTATTTCCGGTTCCAGGAAAATATCGACATCGATGCTGACCTTGCCGTTCTCGTCGATATTTACCTTGTACTCCGGGCCGCGTGCCTGCTGCACACGGAACCCGACAAAGGCGGGTTCTTCTGAGAGGGGGTCCGCCACGCTGGTTACGCCGTTGCCGAAAAGGCCCCTGATCATGAGGTAGTACCTGGTCTCCTGGCCGTTTAAAGTGCCCTTCATTTTGTCATTGTGAAAAACCGCGGTCCCGATAAACTGGGCCTTGTTTCTTCCGGCAATGGGCACTTCGCCCGCCACGTATTTGCCCAGGGCAAGGTCACCTCCCTGCGCCGCTCCCGGCTTGGCCGATTCAAGCTCGCCCAGGTGGACGCCCACCAGTGGGGCTGTTGCTTCTATTGAATCAGACTTCAGATAATTATAAAACTGGGTCATCTGGATGCTTGAATACAGGCCGTGTTCCCCGGACATGTCGTAGATCAGGTCGTATTGTTTGGCCGGGCTTAAGTCAAGAAAAGGATTGTTATTTTCTATAAATTCCCTGGCCTTGCCCCTTGAGATAAAAATTTGGGATGTGCCGCGTACTTCACGGTTTCGGACCAGGGGAAGGAGCCATTTGCCTATCCCCTCCCTGGCAATTTCTTCTGAAAACACGAATGCTTTGGCGTGCAGTAAGGACAGCCGCCTGTCAATAGTAGTGTTGAGCAAGTTCGGCACGGCCAGCGGGGCATATGTTTCCACGCTGTATACTACAGTGTTTTTTTCAGATTCACCGCCGCCGCCCCCGCCGCCGCCTCCGGCCAGAGACCTGGGGTTGGCTATGCTTACGGTTACCACCAAGTTATCTTTTTCGCCCTTGTCGAAACCCATCGCCAGAATGTAAGCAACTTCATCTGACTCCTTGCTGCCCCAGCAGCCGGCCAGGCACAGAGAAGCCAGAATTATTATAAAGAGTGCGCAAATCTTAACTGTCCGCACGGCCGGCCCTCCTTTTCAGCCAGAATGCGGCGATGAGCAGCAGCGGCAGCAAATAGTTCGGGAGCAGTGAAAATGGTCTCAGGAAGTCGCTGTCCAGTTTAACCGCCGTGGGCAAGTCCGGCGGCAGGAGACTTAATATGAAGATGATCAGTCCTAAAGGCCAGATCAAGGGGCGGTAGTCAGGGAGCTTTAATGTCCTGGCCAGGGAAACGGATGCCCCATAAAGGGTCAGGGCAATTTTCAGGCCCCCGATAATGCTCCAGATAATCACGAATACTGCTTCCACCCGCTGAAAAAACCGGCCGAGGAAAATATTCCTGGTCACGCTGTAGAACGGCAGTGTGGATTCCATGGCGTAGTCCCTGCCTATCGTAAGTACAATGGCAGCCAGGAGACCGCTCAATAAAAGGAAGGCGAGCAGCATGGAGCGGTAGCCGATTTTGCCGAATTTTCCCGGCCCGCCCATGGCCTGGACCAGGACCGCAGCAAGGATTATTTCAGTCATAGCGGCGGTGCTTAAGGCGCCCAGGCCGAATACCTGGACAGGCCCGGTACCGAAAAAGGGAAACAGGTTATTGATATTCCACTGGGGCGACAGAGAAATTAAAAGGATCACTATGCCGCCGAAAATATAGGGGGAGGTAAGCCTGGCCGTCCGGGCCATCGCTTCAATTCCCAGGTAAGACCCGAGTATCCCGACACTCAAGTAGATTAACGTGATTGCGCTGATCGGCGTATAGGGAAGGGCGGCAACAATCAGCGCTTCGCTGAACTCCCTGGTAAAGAGCATGCTGACAGATATAAAAAATAAAACTACAACAAGGTTTACAGCGATTCCCGCGACAGGGCCCAGGGCTTCCTCATTGATTTCAATAATAGTATTGTTAGGGCTTTTTTTCAGCACCAGTGTCATCAAGTAAACCCCGGCCAGGGCGACGGCCAGCCCGCCGACAGGGGTCATCCAGGCGGCCGGGCCGCCCAGTTCGAACAAGAACCTGGGATAGGGCAGAAATATCCTGGCGATATTGGATAAGACCAGCAGGATAACTGCTTCCGACAGGCCAAATTTGCCCTCTTTAATCACTTTTTGTCACCAGCTTTTTCATCCGCGCTCTTTTTTATCCAGCCCCTGGACACTTTTGGCTGGCGGGTCACTTCCTGCGGGTTGATATAATCCGGCCGCCTATCGTGGAAAAATACGGGCGCTCTGGTGACCACATCGGCCCAGTCGGAAGTCTTTGGCCCGGCCGGCGCCAGGTAGGGCGAGCCGAAGGACTTGAGGTTGGCGGTTAATAGCACCTGGGCTAAAAGGCCCATGGAAATCCCGAAGAAACCCATGATGGTACCGAGAGCTATGTAGAAAAAACGGTAAATCCGCAGGCTAAAGGCCAGGGAATAGTAGGGTATGGCAAAGGAAGACAGGCCGGTGACGGCGACCAGGATTACCAGGATCGGGCTGACGATATTGGCCTGGACGGCAGCCTGCCCCAAAATCAGGGCTCCTACAATCCCGATGGTGGCGCCCATCACGCCCGGTATGCGCAGGCCGGCCTCCCGGATTAACTCAAATGAAAACTCCATCAGGAGCACTTCGACAATAGAAGGGAAGGGGACTCTTTCACGGTTACCGGCGATAGCCATCAGCAGCTCGGTGGGGATCATCTCCTGGTGGTATAAAACAACGGCAAGGTAAAATCCGGGCAGCAAAAATGACAGGAGAAAGGCCAGTGCCCGCAGCCACCGGATAAAGCTGCCGAACTGCCAGCGGCTGTACAGCTCTTCCCCGGTGTGGAGCTGCTCGTACATGGATGTCGGCACCACCAGGACGAAGGGGCTGTTGTCAACGATAATGGCGACCCTGCCCTCGGCGATTTTTGAGGCCACCCGGTCGGGGCGCTCGGTGGCCAGGATGGTTGGGTTTAAGTTGTACGGGTTGTCTTCAATAAACTCTGCTAAAACACCGCTGTCCAGCAAGTAATCTGTCTTGATGCTCTTAATTCTTCTTTTAACCTCTTTAACAAGGTCGGGGTTGGCCAGGTCGCGCAGGTACATGACAGCCACGTTTGTCTGGCTCCGCTCGCCGACAACCTCGAATTCGGTGGTCAGGTTTTCATTTTTAATAATCTTTCTCAGTAGTGCCGTATTGGCCCGGAGGGTTTCAGTGAAGGCTTCCTGCGGGCCCACGATGATCTGCTCGGTAACGGGCCTTTCCACGCCGCGGTGCTCCCAGCCTTTAGTCTCCACCGCCACAGCTTTGGCGCACCCGTCCAGGAACAGGACCGTGTCCCCGGTGTTAACCGCGGCAAGGACGTCCTTAAGGCCGGAAATTACTTTCACCTGGTTGCCGGGGAGCAGCGCTTCCTGCACCAGCTCCGCCAGCTTTCCCCTGTCGTCCGGCGATGGACGACGGGCAAAGAGCATCAGTGCCTGGAAAAGCAGGTCCTGCAGGGTCTTGTCTGTCAGGCCGTCAATAAATACAGCCATGCCTTTAAGTGACGGGCTTGTTCCCAGGTAAAAATCCCTGACCACAATGTCCTTGTTTTCGGGCAGGCCGTACAGCCTGTTGATGGCTTCCCTGTTTTGATCAAGGGAGGCGCTGACCGAATCTTGTTTGAGAGAGGGTTCGCTTTTATGCATTTCCGACGGGCGCCGGGGTTTTTTAAAATATTTTCTTTTAGACGTGGGACCGTCTTTATCCGGGGGCTTGCCGTCGTTATCCGGCTCCGCGAGCTTGCCCCTATTATCAGTTTCTTCAGGCTTGCTGCCGTTATCCGTGCCGGCTTCTTTATCGTCTTTGGTTTCCCTCAGGATAAAACCTTCACGGTCCAGGTTTTCCTGGTAGGAGATTATTTTATGAAGGTTTTTCAGGATATTCATGGCACACCACCCAGCGATACAGCATTAAAGCATATTGTATCCTGTGCAAGTGGAACTATGCACAATTGAAATATCTAATAATTTATTTAAAAGGAGTAAATAAGAGTAACGTCGAAAGTCGTAATTAAAATTTTATTTTAAGGGAAAATATTGTGTATGGAGGTTTTGGATATGGAACAGATCTGGGCGCCCTGGCGTATGGTTTATATTGGCGGCGACCACGGCGGGGACAAATGCGTTTTTTGTGAAAAGGCAAATATGTCCGGGGATGAGAAGAATCTGATACTCCTGCACGGAGATAAAACATTTGTTATTATGAACCTTTATCCTTATAACAACGGCCACCTGTTGATTATACCGAAACGCCATGTGGGTGATATAGAAGAACTGACCGGTGAAGAGATGCTTGAACTTTTCCAAATGACCCAAAAGATGGTCAGAGTTCTCCGCTCTTTCAATCCCCAGGGATTTAACGTGGGCATTAATATGGGCAGGGCTGCCGGGGCCGGTATCCCGGGGCATTTTCATATCCATGTGGTACCCAGGTGGGTGGGGGACACCAATTTTATGCCGGTATTCGGTGACGTCAGGGTAATTTCCGAGTCACTTGAAGGAACTTATAAAAAGCTGAAAGAGTCCCTGGCCGCTTTGGAAGAGCAAAAGTAAACATATTTCTGAACTAAACGGACTATAAGCTGCATATGCATTATCTTATAGTCCTATTTTGATCAGGCCGGGCTCATTTTATAAAAAGGAGCTTAAAAAAATGGCTTAAAAGTGATATATTTGAATGAGAGCATAGAGGGTAGAGTCCGATACAGGAAAGAGGGGTAGGTTTTGTTAATAAAAAATAAAAAAGAATTACGGTCCTGCGTGCAAAACAACATTCCATGTGTTAGGCTGATTGGTTCAATTGAGGACCTGCCGGGTGATTTTACATGCGGATTGGGCCACAAGTGCGGAAGAAGAGAATGTGCGGAATACGAACCGGATAAAGAATTCTGGATTGAAGAGATCCAGAGCAGTTATAAATAGGGGAAAACTTTTTTGCCTCCCTGGAACATTGCAGTTCCAGGGTTTTTACTAATGCACAAAATATTTAAAAGTAGATGCTGCGCATATAACGATGCAGTATAACGCATTTTTAATTTAACTATAATGATGTTATTTTCATAGTAATTCTATGATTTCCCTTGGACTGCAAAGTCATGGCATGGCTTTGTCAGCCAGCCCAAGGCATGACCTGGCAGTCCATGTATGCTAAAATGATGGCAGAGGTGGGTACTTATGCGGACGAAGGGGCAAAACTCATGATTAAAAATGAGTGGATGCTCTTGCAAGACAAGCTGACAAGTCTTCGGATGGGAATCCCCTGAATTGAACTAAAAATTTAGACAAAAAAAGCCCTCCAAACCCTGGAGGCCTTTTTTTTCTGGTGCGGGCGAAGGGACTTGAACCCCCACGGGAATTACCCCACTGGATCCTAAGTCCAGCGCGTCTGCCGTTCCGCCACGCCCGCTTTTTAAAATGGGTTGGAACTTTAACAGCTCCAACCCCATAATTGGTGAGCCATGCTGGACTCGAACCAGCGACACCCTGATTAAAAGTCAGGTGCTCTACCGACTGAGCTAATGGCCCAAAATCTGGAGAATGGAAATTAAATATCAGTTGTTGGATACTTG
>CAZPXL010000095.1:0-7837 GCA_964591005.1 uncultured Eubacteriales bacterium | reverse complement strand
TTTAAAGGTAAAAATTAATCAGGATTTAATAATTTAATTATTATTTATT
This sequence comes from uncultured Eubacteriales bacterium, assembly GCA_964591005.1. Taxonomy (GTDB): domain Bacteria; phylum Bacillota; class Desulfotomaculia; order Desulfotomaculales; family Pelotomaculaceae; genus Syntrophopropionicum. The sequence continues at coordinate 7,788 of CAZPXL010000095.1, read as the reverse complement.
AATAAATTTTCCCTAGAATTGGGGTATGCTACCAAGTAAATTGGTCATATTTTTTTAAAATATACAACAGGGAGGGTATAGGCATTGGGAAAAACTGTAGGTATTGACCTGGGCACCACAAACTCAGTAATTGCCGTGATGGAAGGGGGAAAACCAACTGTTATTGTAAACAGCGAGGGTGATCGTACCACTCCTTCGGTGGTTGCTTTTAAAGAAGACGGGGAGAGGCTGGTCGGCAAGGTAGCCAGGCGCCAGTCCATATTAAACCCCGAAAACACTCTTTATTCCGTAAAACGTTTTATCGGCCGGCGCTTTTCCGAGGTGGTAGATGAGCGGAAATTGGTTCCGTACAAGGTCAAATCCGGACCAAATGACGCTGTCCGTTTTGATATTCGCGGCAAAGATATGGCGCCGGAGGAAATCTCAGCCCTGGTGATGCGCAAGCTGGTGGACGACGCTTCCAAGTACCTGGGCGAGAAAGTGACTGACGCCGTTATCACTGTACCGGCTTATTTTAACGACTCCCAGCGCAGCGCCACCAAGGATGCCGGAAAAATTGCCGGGCTGAATGTCCTGCGCATCATTAACGAGCCGACAGCGGCGGCACTGGCCTATGGACTGGACAAGAAAGCCAACGAGACAATTATGGTCTTCGACCTGGGCGGCGGGACGTTCGACGTCTCCATCCTGGAGGTGGGAGATGGAGTTTTTGAGGTAAAGTCTACAAACGGCGATACCCACCTGGGCGGCGACAACTTCGATAAGGCGGTTGTCGACTGGCTTGCCGACGGGTTTAAAAAGGACTATGGTATTGACCTGCGCAATGACAAGCAGGCCCTGCAGCGTCTGATCGAAGCTTCGGAAAAGGCTAAGATTGAGCTTTCCGCGACCATGGAAACCGTGATCAACCTGCCGTTCATCACGGCTGACGCGAACGGGCCCAAACACCTTGACATGAAGTTGACCCGCGCCAAGTTTGAAGACCTTACCGCCCACCTGGTGGAGCGCTGCCGCGGGCCTGTTACGGCTGCCCTGGCAGACGCCAAGCTGACTGAAAAGGATATCGACGAGGTTATTTTAGTGGGTGGTTCAACCCGCATCCCCGCCGTGCAAAAGCTGGTGCGCCAGCTGACAGGCGGCAAAGACCCGCATATGGGGGTGAATCCCGATGAGGTAGTGGCCGTCGGCGCGGCCATTCAGGGCGGCGTGCTGGCGGGAGAAGTAAAAGACGTGCTGCTGCTTGATGTTACACCCCTTTCCCTGGGAGTGGAAACACTGGGCGGGATCATGTCCAGAGTAATTGAACGCAATACAACTATCCCGGTGCGGCGCAGCCAGGTCTTCAGCACCGCTGAAGACAACCAGCCGGCTGTAGATATCAATGTCCTGCAGGGTGAGCGTGAAATGGCCCGGGACAACCGGTCCCTGGGACAGTTTAAACTTGACGGCATTCCGATGGCGCCCAGGGGCATGCCCCAGATTGAAGTGACCTTTGATATCGATGCCAACGGTATACTTAAGGTGGGTGCCAAGGAGAAAGGTTCCGGCAAGGAGCAGACCATTACCATAACGGGATCAACCACCCTGGACAAGGCTGAAATTGACCGAATGGTAAATGAGGCCAGCATTCACGCGGCTGAAGATAAGAATAGAAAACAGGAAATAGAAGCCCGCAACGAGGCCGATTCACTTGCATACCAGGTTGACCGCCAGCTGAAGGACCTGGGGGACAAAATACCGGTCCACGAGAAAGCACGGGCTGAACAACTGCTGAATGATTTAAGAACAGCCCTAAAAGAAAACGCGCCAATCGACCGTATCCGTACCCTGCAGAGTGACCTGCAGCAGGTCGCATATTCACTTTCTCAGACAGCATACGGGCAGGCCGGCGGCACTCCGGGCGGCGCGCCCGGCGCTGATGCCGGAGGTGGGGCCCGCGGCGGTGAAGATGTCGTCGACGCCGAGTTTGAAGAAAAGTGATTGGATTGGCGGGAGGTAATTAATGGACAGAAACGGGAGCAGCGAGCAGATAAATATCCTGTCATTAAAAAAAGAGCTTGACGACGAAAGGAACAGGCACCTGCGGACGCTGGCTGATTTTGATAATTACCGCAAGCGGGTGTTGCGGGAGATAGAGTCCGGTTCCGCCCGCGGCAAAAAAGAGCTGCTCAAGGACCTGTTGGCCGTGCTTGACAACCTTGAGCGCGCCCTGGAACAGATAGGTGACGAACGGTACCGGCGCGGGTTGGAGATGGTCTACCGGCAGTTTTCAACGCTGCTCCGGCAGCACGGTCTGGAAGCAGTGGATAGTTTGGGTAAACCTTTCGACCCATGCGAGCATGAGGGTATCGGCTATATGGAAAACGCTGCTTTACCCCAGGGCCATGTGGCGGAAGAATTGACCAGAGGTTACCGGTTTGGACGTGAATTGCTTCGTCCAGCCAGGGTTATAGTGTCTAAAGGGCCGGTGAAAACATCATGAGCGTATCATTTCGCGATTACTACGAGATACTGGGAGTAAGCCGCAGCGCAACCGAAAAAGAGATAAAAACAGCCTACCGGAAATTGGCCCGCAAGTGGCATCCTGATCTGCATACCGGCAAGGACAAGGAAACCGCAGAGGAGAAGATCAAGCAGATTAACGAAGCTTACGAAGTATTAAGCGACAAGGAGAAGCGGGCAAAATACGACCAACTGGGGCCAAACTGGCGGGACGGCCAGGATTTCCGGCCGCCGCCGGACATGGACGGGTTTCAGTTCTATACCAGTACCGACGCCGGCGCCAGCGGCTTCAGCGACTTTTTTGAAACACTGTTTGGCGGGGGATCGCCTTTTGGCCGCCAGGCCAGGACTGCCCGCCGGGCTGGCCCGGTCCGCGGGCAGGATATAGAAAGCGAGCTTGAACTAGCTCTGGAAGAGGCATACCGGGGCGGTGAAAAATCACTGCAGCTTGCCACCAGGGAAGTTTGCCGGGATTGCGGCGGTACGGGCATTCAGAATAACAACTTCTGCCGGCGCTGCGGCGGTACCGGGGAAACCTCCGGCGCCAGGACCCTGGCCGTAAAAATTCCGCCGGGTGTCCGCGACGGCAGCCGGATCCGGCTGAAAGGCCAGGGCGGAGACGGGTCAGGCGGCGGTGCCAGGGGAGATTTGTACCTCAGGGTGAAAATACTGCCGCATTCGGTATTTAAGATCCGCGGCGAGGACTTGGAAACCGAGGTCGTACTTCGCCCGGAACAGGCCGTGCTGGGGGACCAGGTTTCAGTGCCCACCCTTGACGGGCCGGTCTTGATGAGGGTGCCTCCGGGAGCCCGGGCCGGAAAACGGCTGCGACTGAGAGGCAAGGGCCTGCCTCATGGTAAAGGGCGGGGCGATGAATATGTGGTTGTCAGGATAGATATCCCTGAACATCTGTCAGCTGAAGAAGAAAAACTGTACCGTGAGCTGGCCTTATTGAGGAAAGGGGTGTGATGGGCATGGAGAAATATTACCTGCAAATTTACAGCCATGTACTATCCACCGGAGAAGACGATGTCTGGGTCGAACTCAACAGCCTGGAAATTCACCCGGAGATGGCCCAGCACCTGGCTGATTTCGGAATTCTGGAGATCAGGGATGGTTTTATCAAGCTTAAACACGCGGCGCGCCTTTTTAAACTGCAGCGCCTGCGCGGCAGCCTGGGCGTTAACCTCAGCGGCGCGGCCATAATTCTGGACCTGCTGGAAAGAATTGAAGCAATGCAGGAGGAAATCGACCGGTTAAGAAGATAAGAAAAGAATTCATTTGAAACCTAGGCTTGAAACCCGTAAGCTTTTAACCAGCTTGCGGGTTTAATTTGGTCTTGCAGTATAAACAAGGGAAAATTTACCCTCTGTCGAAGTAGTAATGCGGGAGGTGGCTGATTGAATAAGCAAAATTTGAATTTGAAGGTACCCTGTCCAAACTGTGGCGGTAAGGATTTCGGGACGATGAGCGAGCCCTATTGCATATTGCCTTCACTGGTAAAAGCTGAAAGCGGCTATGAAATTGCGCCGGAAAAAGGATTGGCAGTAATGCCGGTCATTTGTAACGCCTGCGGCTTTGTTCTGTTCTTCCACCCACAGCAGAAGAATAATTAAATTAAATTTGTTGCTTAGACTGCTATAGCTAAAAACAAGCAAAAAGGACTGATCTGATTTTTTTATCAGGTCAGTCCTTTTGATTAGCTAACTAAACATTATGCTGAAATTAAATGCAAAAGCCTGCGCCGAAGACCAGCAGGATCAGAATCAAGAATAGAACGAACACCCAGCTGCCAAAGCCTGTGCCGCCGGTTCCCACTCCAGTACCAAAAGCCATAAAAATAACCTCCTTTTTTTTGCATTACACGAGAGGAAACCCAGTTTGAGATTTCAACAGAAGGAGAAGAGATATTTTCAGCTCCAAAGGCTCCTGGCTCCGTATCCCATCTTAAGAGGTCCTCTTCAATGTGTGTATATGTTATCGTATGTTAATGGAAATATTTTGGTTACTGTTTAATATTTATCTTGCCAAACAGTTTAAAATCGGTTAAACTATACGTGGTTAAACAGTGTACGACGTTCAATATTATACATCGTATAATATATGTGATTCTTACAGGACGGTGCTCATATGAACAAAAAAGACACATCAAGCGGAAGCCGGGTTGAAAGGAAAAAAGAAGAGACTAAAAAAAAGATAGTAAATGTTGCCCTGAGTTTGTTTAAAAAACAAGGTTACAATGAGACAACCATGGAGCAGATAGCCAGGGAGGTCGATATAGCCAAGGGTACCCTGTACAATTACTTTCCCGTCAAGGAAGCAATCGTCGATGAATACATCAAGCGGAATTTCAGGAAAAAGAACCAGGACAGGATCCTGGCGCTGCGCAGGCTGCCTGACACCAGGGCACGGCTCACCCTGGCGCTTGGTGAGATGTTTGAAGGGGTCATGGCGCAAAAGGAACTATTCGAAAAATACATTATTTACAGGACGAAGGTTTTACTATCTTTCCGCCAGGACGAAAGTGAGAAAAGCGGTTTTAACCTGGTGGCAAACGAAATAATCGAACTGGGACAAAAAAGCGGCGAAATCAGAAGTGATCTGCCAAACTATGTACTGGTGGAATTGTTTGAGTTTGCTTTTATTGAAGCGGCAAAGCAGTTTTACCTGGAGCCGGAAATATTTAATGCCAGCGATACTATCGGGCTTTGTGTTGATCTTTGTATCAACGGGATCAGGGCTTAACGCAGGCAGGATTAATTTAATAATAGGAGTGATCAGCCATGCCCTTTGCCAATGTCAACGGCATCAAAATTCATTATGAAATTCGAGGTACGGGTCCGCGCCTCCTCTTCATCCACGGCATCGGCGCCGACCTGAAGAACCCCATCAGTATTTTTAAGACCCCCCTTACTGAACAGTTCACCATCCTCGCTTTCGACCCCCGCGGGCTCGGGGAATCGGTCAGCCCGGACCTTCCCTTCAGCATGTCCGACATGGCCGATGACGCCGCCGGCCTGGCAGCGGCAGTGGGTTGGGCCCATTACCACGTCCTGGGGTCTTCTATGGGGGGCATGGTGGCACAGGAGCTGGCCCTGCGGCATCCCGCCGCGGTAGACAGGCTTGTCCTCGGCGTTACCAATGCGGGCGGAGTATCCGCCGGGCCTTCCGTCATAGACGAACTGGACGGCATGTCGGTTATTGAGAAGCTTAAACTTTCTGATACCCGGCAGGACGAGGCCTGGGCCGCCGCCAACCCGGAATTTATCAGCCGCTTTGAGGCGCAGTCAATTTCCTTCAGGGAAGCCATGCATGCTGACCCGGCAGTTCTCCGGGGCTACAACAATCAACTCAGCGCCGTGCTGAAACACGACACCTTCGAACGCCTGCCGCAGATTACCGCCCCGACCCTTGTATTCGGCGGGCTCTACGACGGCAGCAACCCGCCGGAAGTAACCCGGGCTTTAGCCGCACAAATACCGGGCGCCCGTTGCGAACTGCTCGAATCAGGACACGGCAGCTGGTATTTTGACCCGGCGGCGTGGGAGATGATTGCCGGTTTTCTTCGCGGTTAAAGTATGGGCTGTCGTTTTTTGCAGATTGGCCCGCAGTGAGGTAGAACTATAAATTCAAAAAGAACCTTTTTATGACAATATAAGAGGAATTAATTATTGCCTATAGAAATTCTATAGGTAATTATTTTAAAGAGCATTGTTAACTATATTGAGTATATACAAACGGAACGGTGTGATGGCAGCTATGTACATGCATAAATCTATCCCCCATTATTTGGATATCGTGGATTTTTTACCTGACGCAACTTTTATAATAGACAGGGAGCGCAGGGTAATCGCCTGGAACCCCGCACTGGAGGAAATGACGGGCATTAACAAAAACGACATCATTGGTGAGGGAGATTACGCGTACTCCGTACCTTTTTACGGCATGCGCAAGCCGATTTTAATTGATTTTATTTTTTGGGAAGACAGAAAGAATGAAATATTTTATAAGCATGTGGAAAGAAAAGGCAACCGTATTTTTGCGGAAACTTATAGCCCGCTAGTATACAATAGAAAAGGGGCTTACCTGTGGGGTACGGCTTCACCTCTTTTTGATGAAAAAGGGAATCTTATTGGAGCAATTGAGTCTGTCAGGGATATAACCAAGCACAAGCTGACGGAGAAGGAACTGCGCCACTCCGAGGAGCGTTTTTCCAGGGCTTTCCGCGCCAGCCCCAACCCGATGTCAATTACGTTGCTGGAGGACGGTGCCATAATAGATGTAAATGACGTTTTTTTGCAGACTGTAGGCCGTACCAGGGAAAATGTTATAGGCAGGAAGATATCAGATCTCGGCTTCTGGAACAATCCGGGCGAGCGTGAAAAAATACTGGAGGGTATTGACGAAAACCACGGCATCCGCAACAAAGAAATTATATTCAAAACTAAATCATGCGAACTGCGCAACGGTTTGTTTTCTGCCGAAATAATTGATATTGAGGGAAGGAAGTGCCTGCTTGCCATCGTAAACGATGTTACGGAAAGAATCAGATACGACAGGGAAATGGCACGCCTGGACCGTTTGAACCTGGTGGGCGAGATGGCGGCCACCATTGCCCACGAGATCCGGAACCCGATGACTAACATACTGGGTTTTACTGAAATTTTAAAAGGTGAAGCCGGGGCTTCACCAAACAGTATTTATTACGATTTTATTATTGAAGAGCTGCACCACGCCAACTCCATCGTGGAGGAATTCCTCTTCCTGGCCAGAAGCAAGCCCCTGGTATTAAAAAAACAAGGATTAAATGATATCTTGAGGGCAGCCGCCCCTTTGGTCCAGGCCAGCGCCGTCCATGATAATAAATCAGTTGTATTTGAGCTGAACGAAGTCGCTGAACTGCCCATTGATGAAAAAGAGATACGCCAGCTTGTTTTGAACCTGGTGCGCAACGGCCTGGAAGCGATGGACCGCGGGGGAAAAATGACTGTAAGGACATTCATGAACCAGCGTGACGTGATACTGTCGGTGAGCGACCAGGGCCATGGGATCCCGCCTGAAGCGCTTGAAAGAATAGGCACGCCTTTCTTTACCACAAAAGAAAACGGAACCGGCCTCGGCCTCGCGGTTTGCTACAACATCGCTACCAGGCACAACGCCGAGATAAAAATTAAAACCAACCGCAAAGGAACCACGTTTTTCATCATCTTCAAAAATACTTAGCACACGGAGACGGTTGATATGCTCCCCTTTGAGTAGACACCTGAAATAACAAAAATTCAGGAC
>CAZPXL010000094.1:0-7850 GCA_964591005.1 uncultured Eubacteriales bacterium | reverse complement strand
TTGAATATTAGCTAAAGCAGCTAATATTCAATGATGGCGTTTTTCTAATAAGATATTTTTTGAGAATTCAATAAATTATTTATAGATGGTAAGGGGCGATACAATCTGTTTGCAACAAGTAATTTTTCAGCGCCAAAATCGGTGGCAGTGGTTGGGGCATCCAAAACACCCGGGAAAATAGGCTATGTCCTTGTCAATAACCTTATTGAAAGCGGGTACAAAGGGAAAATTTATCCTGTCCATCCAAAAGAAAAAGAGATACTGGGATTAGCCTGTTTTCCGGCTGTAAAAGAAATTCCGGGGGAAGTGGAGACCGCGGTATTTGCAGTGCCGTCCGGCAGAGTACTGGATATAGCGGTAGAATGCGGCCAGAAAGGTGTGAAAAACCTGGTTGTACTGACAGCTGGTTTTAAGGAAACCGGACGAGAGGGAGCCGAGCTGGAAAAGAAATTTATATCCATTTGCCGCCAGTACAACATGCGCCTGCTGGGTCCCAACTGTGTTGGTTTTATTGATACTTATACTCCGATCAATGCCACTTTTCTCAAAGGATTTCCCGCTAAAGGGGGAATTGCCTTCATCTCCCAGAGCGGGGCCATGCTGGCGGCGGTTTTGGACTGGAGCCTGTCGGCCGGGATAGGGTATAGTAAAATTTTCAGCATGGGAAACAAGGCTGATTTAAATGAAGTGGACTGTATATCTGAAGCGGCGGAGGACCCCAATACAAAAGTTATTATTTGTTATATTGAAGACGTGGCATACGGTCCTGAATTTTTAAAAGTCTTAACAGAAGTTACACGCAAGAAGCCGGTAATAATCTTAAAATCAGGCACCAGCCAGGCCGGCGCCCAGGCAGCTTCTTCTCATACCGGGGCGCTGGCAGGAAGCGAACTTGCTTACGATATTGCCTTTAAAAGATGCGGTGTTTTAAGAGCAGGCAGTATGTCCGAACTGTTCGATTTAGCGACCCTCTTCGTTAACCAGCCAATTCCCAGGGGTGACAGGGTGGCAATCATTACCAACGCAGGCGGGCCCGGTATTATCGCAACCGATAAAATTGAGGAATATAGCCTTTCCATGGCCCGCTTTACCAAAGAAACCATTGAAGAACTGCGTTTAAACCTGCCTTCCGAAGCGGGTATTTATAATCCCGTGGACGTATTGGGCGACGCCAAGGCGGACCGTTTCAAATTTGCCCTGGAAAAAGTATTAAAGGATGAAAATGTTGACAGTGTAGTATTGTTATTATGTCCGGTAGCGGTTACTCAACCCTACGAAACCGCGCAGGCAATAATTGAATTAGGCAAAGCTTTTCCGGATAAACCCCTGATTGCATCTTACATGGGTGGACAGTCTCTGGCAGATGCGGCAAAGATGCTGTTCGAAAACGGCATCCCGACTTTTACTATGCCGGAGCCCGCCATAGGGGCGCTGGCCGGAATGTCGACATACGCGAAGGTCAGGGAGCGCGGTACAGATAAGAAAGAGAATGTTTTCAAACCTGATCAAAAGACGGTTAAAGCGATTTTTTATGATGTGAAAAAGGACAACCGCCTGACTCTTCTGGGCAGTGAGGCCGCGGAAGTTATAGAGGCCTACGGCGTGACGGGGATACCCACCAAACTTTCTCAGAGCCCTGAAGAAGCTGCATTAATGGCTGATGAAATGGGGTACCCGGTGGTTCTTAAAGTGGCTTCCCCCAAAATACTCCACAAAACCGATGTGGGTGGGGTGAAAATAGGAATAAAGTCCTCAGGTGAAGTTAAAAGCGCTTACGTAAACATCATGGAGAGTGTGCACAAATACTTACCCGCGGTTGTACCGCACGGTATCGAAATTCAAAAGATGGCCCCTAAAGGGGTGGAACTGATCGTTGGCATGACCAGGGATGTACAATTCGGACCAATGGTTTGCTTCGGCCTTGGAGGTATTTACGTTAACCTGTTAAAAGACGTTTCTTTCAGGCTGGCGCAGGGTTTGACAGTTAGTGAAATAAAAGAAATGGTCACTGAGACAAAGGCATATTCGCTAATGAAGGGCTTTCGAGGAGAAAAACCGGTCGATATTGACGCTGTTTATGAGGTAATCAGCCGTTTGGCCATGTTGGCCACGGATTTTCCGGAGATAATGGACATAGATGTTAATCCAATATTTGCTTATGAGCGCGGGGTGGCCGCTCTCGATGTAAAAATTACTTTATCTTGAGGTGAAGAAAATGAAAAATCTTTATATTACAGGTGTGGCGGGAAGTGGCAAAACAGCCGTTGCTATGGGGTTTGCGTTAAAATTAAAAAAGGAAGGATACAATGTTAGTTATTTTAAACCGGTGGGAAACCTGTCAAAGTTTAACGGCAGTGAAGACAACGACGCGCTTTTAATGCGCGAAGTCCTGATGATGGGCGCCGATATTAAAAAAATAGTACCTTTTATTGCCGGCACTTCCTATCTTTCCGGGCTGAAAAACCGGGAATCTGCTATCGAAACTATAAAAGAGGCGTTCCGGGTTGTGTCGCAGGATGCCGACCTGGTGATAATCGACGGCGCCGCTTTCTCTCATGTCGGGGCGGCGTACGGGCTGGATGTTATAAGCCTGGCCAGCCTGTTCAACGCATCCGTTTTAAACATCATCAAACTTGAAAACGACTTCAGCGTTGACCAGGCAATCTTCTTAAACAACTATTATATCGCTAAAGGGTTGAATGTTATCGGCCATATTTTCAACAATGTGCCGCGGCAGCTGTTTTCCAAAACAGAGGGAATATTTAAATCGCTCCTTGAAAGAATGGGCTGCGCAACCCTCGGGATTATACCTATATGTTCTGAGATTGCTTCACCAACAGTATCAGAGTATTACGACGCACTTGGCGGTGAACTGCTCACTGGAGAAGACAGGTTAGACCTTTTGGTGGAGGAAGTTATTGTAGGCGCTATGACCATGGACAGTGCTATAAAATATATGCGCCGCTCAGCTAACAAAGCTGTTGTTATTGGTGGTGACCGGGCTGATATGGCTTTGGCGGCTCTTGAAACCAGTACTTCGGCTTTAATTTTGACGGGAGGACTGTACCCGGATGTTAAGGTGGTTTCCTGCGCGGCGGAGAAAGGGGTTCCTGTGATTTTAGTGCACAGAGACACCTATTCGACTATTGAAAAGATGTCCGAGGTTACAAGACGAATCCGGCCTGACGATTCCAATGGGATCAATATCACAGTAGAAAACATTGAAAATCACTGTGAGTGGCAAAAGGTATTAAACTTGCTGGAAAGCCAGTAAACTTATTACCTCAAAATCGGCTGCCGTCAATTTGCTGCCTCAGCATGTGAAGATGACTGGATAGCCCCAGTCATGACCTTAAATTGGCCAGTAAACTGCCTATTTAAAATATTCATACAAAATGATAAACTACTAATGGTTACTATACATCAGGAGTATCAACTTAGCAGGATCTGCAGGGATAGAGGCAGTGGGCTGGTTACCGATACCGCTCCGGCTCATTTTTAAATATAGACATCAGAATCTCATCTCATAATATTACGCTAGCCTTATTGTTATCACAGTGACCTTTCACGTTCTATTAATAAAATATGGAGCGGGTTTTTATCTAAGGGATTGCACAAACGGAGGTAGTAATTATGAGTTTTCATGGATTTAAAAGGCCGGATAATTCTATAGGTATAAGAAATCATTTAGGAATTATTTCTTGTTCAGTATGTGCCAATGAGCTTGCTATAAGGATAGCCAATAGTTTGAACGGGGCCGTGGCATTTACTCATAATCAGGGTTGCTGTCAATTGAATGAAGACTTGAAAATTGTTGCAAGGACTTTGATATCACTGGCATACAATCCGAATTTATACGGCGTGATTTTCGTCAGTTTAGGCTGTGAGAATATTGATGTCGATAGTGTTGTATACCATGCCAAGCAATCTGGCAAGCCTATTGGCCTGATCAGTATTTGGGCCGAAGGAGGGCTGACCTTGAGTATGTCTCAGGGCGTTTTTCTGGGACAAAAAATGATTAGAGACGCTTCCAGGATAAAGCGCGTGGAGACATCTATCTCTGACCTGGTGATAGGTCTTAAGTGTGGCGCTTCAGACTCCACTTCAGGCCTGATAACAAATCCTTCAATAGGGATAGTATCAGATAAAGTTGTTGAACATGGGGGCACAACAGTTTTTGGAGAAGTATCTGAGTTTATTTATGCTGAGAACATAATCTCAAGAAGAGGTGAAACCGACGATGTCTGCGAGGAAGTACGGAAACTGATCGTGCAAACCAAAGATAGGATTAATAATAGCGACGGTAATTATAAAAAGGATCAAAAAGCTTTAATAAATCATAATATTGGTTTGACGACAATTGAAGAGAGGGCCCTGGGGTTTATCTCCAAGTGCGGCCATCAAAAAATTAAAAAAGTGTATCGCTATGGAGACCGTGTCACCGAAAAGGGATTGAATTTAATAGACTTTCCCGGAAGGGAACCTGAGGCTTTAACCGCGCTGGCTGCCGCGGGCTGTCATTTGGTGTTGCTTACCACGGGCACCGGGGACCCGCATGGTTTTCCTTTCATGCCTGTCATAAAGATAACTTCTAATGAAGAAACAGCACATAGACTGGAAGATTGTATAGACCTGGACATTTCATATATAACAGAGGGCTTGTTTGATTTGAAACAGTCCAGCAAATTGATTTATGAGGAAATGATCAATGTTATTAATGGTAAAATGACCAAGTCTGAAATAAATCGTTATCATACTTTCATGGGGATTTCTACGAATGGTTTAATAGTTTAGCCCAAATTATTTCATAATCATTACAGAACTTGCCTTTACAAGTGCCGTGACATCGTCTCCAATTTTTAAACCGAGTCTTTTTGCCGAACCGGAGGTAATCGTAGCGCACATTTCCTGCCCACCAACGTCAAGAATAACTTCGGAAGCAACATCGCTTAGTTTAATGTCTTTAATATGCGCTTTCAACTGGTTGCGTGCACTTAGTTCCATCGGGTAATCCTCCTTATGCGTATTGCTGTTAATATGTACTGGAGGATATTTATTTATTCATTGTTAAATAATTCTTCATTTTTATTTTTGCATTTTTGCAGGATTTTTAGTGTTTTATGATGAAATTTGATCGTTAAATATTCAGCAGTTCTCCGAGCCTTGCAAAACCTAAACACTGGTACGGTTACAAGGCCGACAGGGTATAATGGGAAACTGTTATGCCTCCCATTGTGGAAAGGAGGGCAAAGCTTTATTTTACAAAATAGGGCTTTGTCTTTTTTTATAATTTAATAATTTTCTCTCCGAGCTAAATTACCTAAAGCTGTTTTAGCCACGGTTTTTAGCCGGTAGGGTGCATGGGGAAACTTATGTGCCTTCCATTGCGAAAAGGAGAGTTTGGACTTTTACGCCGGGCTGGTTTCTTTTCGCAACACTAGCCTGGCAATTATTTTTTCAGGAGGAGGTTTATGGTAGAGTCTGGCATGGGAACATACATGGGGAGGGGTTGTTATGAGAACTGGGAGTAAATTATTGATGGCCATAGGCATTACGGCAGTTATAATTTTTATGTTGGCCGGACAGTCTTTGGCAGGACCGCCGGATATACAAAACCACTGGGCGGAGAGACAAATCAGCGATTGGGTGGAAAGAGGATATATCAGCGGATACCCGGACGGGAGTTTCAAGCCGGAAAACAGTATCACCAGGGCTGAATTTATAACCATGGTGAACAATGCTTTCGGCAAAACCGCCGCTGTCCAGATAAGTTATCCTGATGTCTCTGGTGGAGAATGGTTTGCGGCGGGGATTGCCAGAGCCGTTGCGGCCGGATATATATCCGGTTATGACGACGGCACTTTCAGGCCAAATGAGAATATTAAGCGGCAGGAAGCCGCAGTTATAATTTCTAAAATATTAAGCCTGGATATTTCCGCTGACGCTGACGCGTTAAACCAGTTTATGGATTGCGCGGACATTCCGCAGTGGAGCAAAGGTTATGTAGGGGCGGTAGTGACCGGCGGCTATATGAGCGGGTACCCTGATCAAACATACCGCCCGGGGGGGTATATCACCAGGGCGGAAGCCGTTTCGACACTGGACCGCGCCCTTAATGCTTCTGTAACAACGGTTACATTTGACAAAACGGGTACTTACGGTCCCGCGAATGGTATAAATACTATTGACGGCAATGTAAATATCAGTGCGGCAGGTGTAACGCTGCAAAACACCATAATTACCGGCAACCTTTTCCTGGCGGAAAGTATCGGCGACGGTGATGTAACTCTTAAAAATGTCATAGTGCAGGGAAACACCGTAATTAAAGGCGGCGGCAGCCGGAGCGTGGTGATCGAAAACTGCTCGCTGTCAAATATTACAGTGGGTAAAGAAGGGGTAAGGATTGTCGCTTCCGGTAACACATCTGTCAGCATAGTGCGTCTCGAAACAGGAGCCATGCTGGTAGAAGTGAGCTTGAGCGGCCCCGGATTTGAAACAGTCACTGTCACGGAACAGGTGCCTGCTGACGCTGAAATTACCCTGGACGGCAATTTTGATAATATAAATGTATATGCCGACGAGGTAAGAATAGAAATTGCCGGCGGCACTGTAACCAACATGGAGATAGCCGGAACAGCGGCAGGAGCGGTCATTGATATCGCTGCAGACGCAAAGGCAAGCACCATGACTTTGAACGCGGCGGTATCTGTAACTGGCCAGGGGACAGTCGGAACGGCAATAGTCAATGTTTCAGGTTCAACTTTTGAGCAGGAACCGGTAAACATAGAAAAAACAGATGGTACCACGGTAACCACCGGGGGAGGCGGCGGAGCGCCAACTTCGGCAATAACAATCAGTAATATCGATGCTACGAACACCCTGGGCAAGTTCAAGTTTGACACTGACACCGTGACGACCGTCGCAGAACTCGAAGGTAAAATCATGGCTGACGGTGTTGATGTTATCGACATTGCCAAGAGAAACAGCGGCGATGACGGGAAGGTGTGGAACGCGTTTCTTGCCACCGCCCCCTATGAGTATGATACTGAGTATGTTATAACATGTGAATCTCCATTCACAATTTCAGGTAATGACACAGTGATGTGGTCAAGTTCGGGCGTCGCGCCTGCCGCGATAAACGTTACGGCTGAAGATGTAGACAACAACGGGGACGGCTCCGACCTGGAAGTCAGCTTTGACTCACAAAAAGGGCAAAACACCAAAATTGAAACTTACCGCGTGTTGGTGGTCAAATCTGCTGACGCCTCAAGTTTTACGCTGTCTGACGCAAACGCTGCAGCCTATTATACAACTGTGGACAGGATTGAAGACGCTCCTCGTTACACTGTAGTGCTCGATGCAGGCGCAAAAGACGTCGACGGGGATGCCATTACCGAGGATGTGTTCTACAAGATCTTTGTCCTGTCAGTGGCTGACGGGGTCAACGCGAGTGAAAACGCGCTGTCGGCAGCGTCCGCCTCGATAACTTTAAGCAGCGGCGGTGGCGGCGGTGGTGGCGGCAGCGGCGACCTGAGCGACGCCGGCGCGGCGCTGGAGACGGCAGGCAGCAAGACGGCGGGTGCGGCATTTAACCTGAGTATCACCGGTGCGAAAGATACAGCCGGAGATAATTTAGCCGGCAGCATAGCGGTAACTGTAACCAGCGACTTAGATGGTCAGGTATTCAGCGGCAGCGTGACCTTTACAAGCGGCGCGGCGACAGTGACAATCCCCGCCGGGGAAGTCACGACGGCGGGGACCAACACCCTGACCGTGGCGATTACCGGGGTGACGTCCCAGCCGGAAGTAGAGGTTAGCGTAACTGCACTTACGGAGATCAACGCATCAAA
>CAZPXL010000093.1:7519-7853 GCA_964591005.1 uncultured Eubacteriales bacterium | reverse complement strand
CAGCTTTTCAGCCAGTATATCTGTGCCGCCATGTTGCTTTTCAGAGCGTTAATCAGTTCCGCCGCATTGATGGTGTATTCCATTTCATCCACTCCGGTAAAAAGCAATTATTATATATAATATGGGTTTAGAGGAAATAGGATACACCCTTTGAGACGTGAGACGTGAGACGTGCAATGAGACGTGAGAAATGGGACTTGAGACGTGAGAATTGTAGGGTCGGCTTCAGCCGCACATTGGTCGGCTGAAGCCGACCCTACAAACTCACGACCCACGTCCTCGACTCACGACTGAAAGTAACAGCCGGCCTTTGGCCGGCTGTTACTTTAAAGTT
>CAZPXL010000093.1:0-7509 GCA_964591005.1 uncultured Eubacteriales bacterium | reverse complement strand
CCCTTTGAGACGTGAGTCGTGGGACGTGGGACGTGAGAAGCTGTAGGTGCGGCTTTAGCCGCACTCTGGTCGGCTGAAGCCGACCCTACAAACTAACGTCACACGACTCACGACTGAAAGTAACAGCCGGCCTTTGGCCGGCTGTTACTTTAAAGTTAGTACTCCCAGTTAAATTTTCCGACCTCGGGGTATTTTTCCAGGGCGTTCTTCATGATACCGCAGATCCTTTCCAGCCCTTCCGGAGTCTTTGCCTCGCACCGGGCAACCAGGACCGGCTGGGTATTGGAAGCCCTGATTAGCCCCCAGCCGTCTCCGAAGAGCACCCGCAGCCCGTCCATATCAATTACTTCATATTGGCGCTTAAATTGATCTGCCAGTTCCTGTACCACCCTGAACTTATCCTGGTCGGGACAGGGCACTCTGGTTTCTGCCGTCGAGTGATATTCAGGTATGCCGGCCAGCATTTTTGAAAGGGGCTCGTTACTGTTGGAGAGCAGCCTTAAGAGGCGGCCGGCGGCGTAGAAAGCGTCATCATAGCCGTAATATTCGTCTGCGAAAAATATGTGTCCAGACATTTCACCGGTAAATACAGCCCCGATTTCTTTCATTTTGGCCTTGATCAGAGAATGACCCGTTTTATAAAAGAAAGGTTTTCCTCCCAAGCGGATAACTTCATCAACCAGCGCCTGGGAACATTTCACCTCGATAATTGCCTGGGCTCCGGGATGGGCCGCCATGATTTCCCGCCAGTACAGGCACATCAGCATATCACCCCAGATGATGCCCCCGGTCTCGTCAACCACGCCGATTCTGTCAGCATCACCGTCAAAAGCGATACCCAGGTCCGCACCTTTTTCTGCGACGGTTTTTCTCAGCTCAGTAAGGTTGGCGGTTTTGACCGGGTCCGGCTGGTGGTTTGGAAAGGAGCCGTCAGACTCACAGTAAAGGGGGATAACCTCGCAGCCCCAGTTCTCCAGGATTTGAACGGCGATTATAGAAGCGGTGCCGTTGCCGCAGTCAACCGCTACCTTCAACCGGCGCGGGCCCAGCACAATTTTTTCTTTTAACATGGCAAGGTAATGGGGCAGGATGTCCCGTTCCTCCAGGTTGCCCAGGCCGGACGGGGATATGCCGTCAATCATCATTTCCCTCAGTTTTTGGATTTCCTCGCCATAAATGGTGCCGCCGCCAAGAGCCAGTTTGAAACCGTTTTCATCAGGCGGGTTATGGCTGCCGGTTATCATCACCCCGCCGTCTATTCCATAATAGATACGGGCGTAATATAATGCCGGCGTTACTACCAGCCCTATATCTACGGCATCGCAGCCAACTGATAAAAGACCCCTGGCCAGCGCGTTCCGCAGGCGTTTTGAACTGAGCCGGTTGTCCCTGCCGATTAGAATTTTTTTGGTCCCTGAATTTTTTACATAAGCGCCAAAAGCCTTTCCCAACAGCTCGATGGTATCGTCTTCCAGGTCCCTCCCGGCCACCCCGCGGATGTCATACTGCCGGAAAATTTGCGGGTTAATGTCTGTCAAAAATGCCGACCTCCTCTCGCATACTCGGTTTAAAGCAAGTTTTCAAACCCCTTGTCTTTCAAGACCCGCACGATATTTTTTATTTCCTGGGCGCGACTCTTATGGCAGATCAGCAGGCTGTCGCTTTCGTTGACCACGATTAAATCAGCCACACCCAGTGCCGCTACGGGCTTATCCCGGGAAAAAACATATGTGTCCGTGCTGTCCAATATTACACCTTCACATATAAAAACGTTGCCGTTTTCGTCCTTATCGGAGTATCTCTCAATGGCAGTCCAGCAGCCGATATCGTCCCAGGCGAAGTCGCAGGGTATTACCAGGACGTTGCCGGCCTTTTCCAAAATTCCGTAGTCCACGGATATCTTTGGCAGTCCGTGGTATACTTTTTCAAGCATGTCGGTATATTGGATACTGCCCAGGTACTGGCCGATATCTTTTAATCCTTTGTCCAGCAGGGGGGCGTGTTCCTCAATTAATTTGAGGATAAGTTCAATCCGCCAGATAAACATGCCGCTGTTCCACAGGTAGTCCCCGCCGGCCAGGAACTCCAAAGCGCGCTTGTAGTCAGGCTTTTCTAAAAAGCGGATGACGCGGGATACGGGTATTCCCGCGTAATAGTCAAGCAGATCGCCGCGCTGTATATATCCATAGCCGGTTTCAGGGCTGTGCGGGGTAATGCCCAGGGTAACAATACAGTTTGTTTTCAAGGCGGCGGCGGCAGCGCTCTGTAAAACCTCATGGAAACGGGGGACATTACCAATGTAATGATCCGCAGGCAGCACGATCATAACTTCATTTGGGTTTTTTTGCGACAGAATTAACGCCGCCAGCCCGATAGCAGCGGCTGTGTCGCGGCCAAAAGGTTCGAAAATAATATTCTCACCGGGAAGATGTGGTATCTGTTCGGAAATAATGTTCTTAAACTCTGCTCCGGCCACGATATATGTGTTGTCTATGCCAACGAGCTTTTCAACCCGTTCCACAGTCAGCTGAAGCATAGTTTTATCACCAATAAGGTTTAAAAATTGTTTAGGCCTGGCTATTCTGCTGAGCGGCCAGAATCTTTCACCCTTCCCGCCTGCCATTATGACTGCAAAGGGCATGGACAACCCTCCCTTTCCTTACCAGGATAATTATACCATATTGAAATTGTTCTTTAATGAAAAAATGCTTACAGATTGTGTTATAAATAAATGTAGTTTATAATTTGTATTAGAGTTAAATAATTTAAGTATTTTTCCTGACATTTCACGACAGGATTATAAAAGATAGATTAATTTATTAATAACTCAAATTAATTTAATTATTTCCATTAAACAGGTAGGTCCAAAAGAAATAGAAAAAGGGGAATGTTTGGTGAATAACCCTCGGACGCTTCTAATTTTATTTGCCCTGGCTTTTCTTGCTATACAGGTCATAAGCTTCATGAGCGGAATATCAAAACATGAGGAAAGAATGGCGAAGCTTGAAAAACAGCTCGTTCAGTTTGAAACAAAAGGTACATATATAGATCTGAAATCTGATCCCGCTGTAAAATTGAAGGAAGAAAAGACGAGATTTAAAGCTGAAACTATGGGTTTTGTCATCAAGGTCCTGGTCATTTCCGGAGCGACAGCGTTCGTTTACGCCATGATGAAGAACGACCGGGGGCAAAAAAGCGGATAATAAAAAACGGCGCGGAGCGCCGTTTTTTTATGAGATTAAATAGAACAGCACGACAGAAAGGAGGGCGGCGCCCGCCGCCAGGGAGCAGGCCAAATAACGCGTTGTCCGGTTAAAGCCGTCCAGTTGAGAAATCTCTTTTTCCAGTTGGGTCAGCTTCTGGTTTATTTGTTGTATTTCCCTGTTAACGTTATCCACTCTGTCAGCGGACGGAGCCACCATTTTTTTGTGTATGGTTGATGCCAGCGACCTTATCAGCTCAGATTGATTCGGAAGTTTTTCAATAGTCATCTTAATTTCCTCCGCCGGCCTGGTTGATAGCGTCTCTTATGGCAGTGAGTATAACCAGGGGTAATTTTTGGACCTCGCCTTCCAACGTCTCCAGCCTTTCTAATATTTCAGCGATCCTTACCTGGTTTCCGGCTTCCAATTCTTCCAGGCGGGAGGCTATTTTGCTGTTTCCGTCAATAACAGGCTGTACCATTTTTGCTTTCAGTCCAAGAATAATATCACCAAGCATCTTTTTAACCAACTCGTCCCCGGTTTTTTCAAGTGCAACCCTATCCTTTTGGGGCTCCATATTATATTAACACCTCCTTTTTAAGTTAAATTCTGTCAACAGCCTTTTTAACCAGCGCCAAAAACTTAAACGTTTCAAGTCTGCTGTGTTCCTCCAGGATGCTCCGGATACTGTGCTCAAAATCACCCAGCAGGTTTTTGTTAATTTCACTGCCGGTCCGTTTGCTTACCTCAGCTATGATTCTCCTCAGCCGCTCGTCCAAATGTCTCGCGTTTTCCACTGATTTCAAACCTCCCGGTACTGTAAATTGTGTTTCGCACACCTTTTAGTTGCGATTTGTATGCCCTTAAGCTTTGCTGCGCGGCGCGCAGGATTTTTTTCTTATCATAAGGTAACTGCCCGGACAGTATTTGACCGTTTATTTTCTGAGACGCCGTGTCCAGTATGGAAAAAAGGTCGTTTAATCTGGCAAGGTAAGAGCTTTTGCAGCGGTGTCTCAGGATTACCTCTTCGAGGCTGTTTAAAAGGGTTCTGATACCACTTTCACTGCCGGTGAGACCTTTCAGGCCGGAAATTAGAAAAATTTTTGGATTTGTTTTTTTCTCCGCTCCATGAAATGGTGATTTTTTAAGGAAACGCATGACGTAGTTGTAAACGGCCTCCCGCTGCGGCGGGGTCAGGGTGTCAGCGAAGCTGATCACGTAAAAAATTTTTTCTTCATCTTTTACCAATAACTCTTTTTGACCGGCATGTTCCGGCTCTTTCAGCCAGAATATTGACTCAAAATTATTCCTGTCCATATCGCTTAAGATGTGTTTCCCGTTCAGGAAAACCAGGCATGCGTCACTGTTTTTTATGATGGATGATGTCTTTTCGTGGTAGTGTCTTTGAATCCAGTCCAGGCCCGGAGTGTCGACAAGTACCGCAAGTTCGAGAAATTCCGAAGGGTGTTGAATTTCTACCTCCCTGATCTTAAGCGCGTGTGCCGGACCCATGGCGTCCTGAAAGACCTGGAGCGCGGACGGTTCCGAGATGAGGAATTCCCTGGCGCCCGGGGCTTTAAATGTTACTCTTATTTTTCGCGGCACCCCGCTGCTCTTTAATGTCTTAACCGGTATGCGCCTGTAGGTGGACGGCAATGCCGCGCCGGCTGTTCTGGCGAAAGATCCCGCTGCAAACAATTCTCTTATTTTTTTGATCAGCCCGGCCATTTTCCGTGTGTCAAAAACTTCAAAACGCCCATCAATACATGCTTCTAGAAGAGAGATGCTTGATTCATCTGCTGTTATCAACCTTTCCAAACTCTTCAACGCGGCCTTGTTCAGTACGGCTTTGTCCTCGACCAGATCATAGACCTGCAGGGTTGTCTGAAGAGGTGTGTAAATAGCGGCTTTTTTTGAGCGGCCGTGCGTAATCCTGGTAATTGCAGCTGTTGTGGGACCGTCAGATGAAGGAAGTATATCATCTTTTAATAGAGCGTTGATAAAAGTTGACTTGCCGGTTGAAAAACCGCCGGAGACTACCACGGTAAAACGCTCGGATTCCACCTGGCGGGACAGCTCTTCAAGCCTGCGCCGGTCAATGTAATCTTTGATCGCTGTATCTTTTATAATCAGGCTGATTATATTCAGAAGAGCTTTCCGGTTTTCTCTTATTGACAGTATTTTAGGACGGTATGCCGTGCCGCCGGCTTCTTTTTCCGCTCCTTTGAGATTTTCTAAATCCATCGATTTCAGCCTGTTCTCCAGCTCTTTCATTAACAAGGGGATCGTGTGGATGATCCGCCCGGTTTCCAGAATCATCCGGGTGGTTTCCTCTATCCTCCAAAACTCGGAAAGGAACATCACTTCATCTTTAATAGAAGCGGCTTTTTTTATTCTATGCGGGATTTCAGAATCTATTTTTCTCAGTTCGCCTGAAGCTCGCCTGTAATATTCCCGCGCCAATTCCACCTCGAGAAACAGGTAAAATGTTTCAATGTTCTCCCTGACAAAAGTATTAATGGAGTTTAGCCTTACCGGACTTAAAAAGATTTCCCTGAGCGCTGAGCGGGTAGTCGCCATCGAAGTCCCGTCACTTGTTCCCAGGTTGCAGTTCAGCCAGAAAGATATGTCGTTAAGGTTCTTGTTTTTCCACGCAGAAGCAAGTTTAAGTAAAAATAGCCGGCTGCTCTCTTCAATCCCCCGCTGGTGGAAAAGGTAGATAATTTTATCCGCGTTTTTCGCAGCCTGTTCCGATATTTTAAATAAATCTGTATCGATAGAATCTATGCCGGGAGTGTCGACAAGCCGGCATTTCTTTAGAATAGGGGAGGGTACCTGGATCTCGACCCTGCCGCCGGAAACATTCCTGGCTAAAAAAGAATAAAGTTGATCCGGCTGCAGAAACACCTCTTCCTTGTGCAGGTTATATACCGAGGCTCTGAAAGAACTTCCGTAGTCAAAGTAAATCAGGCGCGAAGTTGTAGGCATTACTCCCACCGGGCTGATACTCGAACCGAGCAGGCTGTTGATAAGTGTTGATTTGCCCGAGTTAAAGGACCCGAGAATTACAACGCAGGGCTTAAAAACATGCCCTGTTAAATCTCTCAGCATCTCGGAGCTGTTGATAAAAGCAGATAAATCACGCATATAAGCTCCCTCCGCATGTGGCAAATGTTTCTTACGGTTCTATATATTAACGGGCATCTTCTTTTAGAACTTGATATTATCTATAAAGATTGGGTAGAATCGTTATAACGTTCAGTTAGTGGTAAAAAGGCATATAAAATGTTATTTGCGATGTGGGGGAGGATTGCTGATTTGTCCGATAATTACATGTCGACAGCCGAGGTGGGGGAAACCCTGGGGATTACTCCGTCTTCCGTCCGCAGGCTGGTCCGGGAAGGTGTTCTGGAGGTGAAGGATACAAAGCGGTATAAGACAGGAGAGGAGTTTTACTTTGACAGCAGTGAAGTAAATAATCTTTTACCGAGGATGCCTGATTTAAAGAGAAAATGGCATCATGAGGAAAACAGGCGCCTTGGCGCAAAAAGAGCGGCGTTTAAAAGGGTGCATGATGTTGAGAAAGCATTGCGGCACACCGGTATAAAAAAAAGATACCTTCTTTCTCTGGAGAATTATCCGGAAAAGGCGGCGCTGCTTTTACGCGCGTCATTTTTTCTGTATCACTTGAACCATTATGCCAAGGCCGGGGAAGAATACCTGTATGATATAAAAGAAAATGTTTTGAAAAAGTTCTTGTCGGACTTTTCGGAAGCGGAAGGCCTGGAGTTTTACTTTATTGAAGGCGGCCGGAAGATCCAGTTGTGTGCAGGTTGCCGGTCAAAAGCTCAAAATATGGGATTGAGCTATGTAACATACAAGATTAGCCGCGGAGGCTGCCCCCAGTGCAGGAAGGAAGAAGACTACTACAGTCTTTTTGAATTCAGGGTGGAATACGGTGAGCACCGTTTTTGTTTCCATACCCCCTACAGCATAGCCAGGAAATGGTTCGAAAACCTGGGTGAGCTGCCTCAAAAAACCCGTGAAAAGGGGAAAGAGGAGGCCATGCCCTTCGGCAGGCCGATTTCCGAGGGCGAAGCCAGGGCGGTCACCCTGGAAGAAGTAATACGTGAGCTGAGAACTTATTTAGGAGACTAGATCAGTGAAAACAGTTTATATTTTTGGCGCCGGCGCATCCGCCGCAGAAGGCGCGCCGGTTGTACGCAACTTTTTGCGCGTGGCCCACCGTTTTTTTAAAGAAGAGAATTATGACCCGGACCTGGAGATAGTATGGGAGTTCCTGGAG
>CAZPXL010000092.1:0-7876 GCA_964591005.1 uncultured Eubacteriales bacterium | reverse complement strand
ATCAGAACTTCCTGGGAAACTTGATTGGGAAGAACAGGCCGCTGCAGGTAACTGAAATTATCAATCATTTTGCCAATATACGCACTAATATCATAGTAGGCCACACCCTGGCGATGGGATTCGGGCAGGTGGCTCAATCAAAAGAAGTCAGTAAATATATGTTCAGAGGTAAAAGTATCGCTTCCAAGCATATTGAAATATTCAGTGAGATATTACGAAAAGAAGACATCCCCGCTTCAGCAGACTGGGATACGGGTGTGACTAATTCTATCAATTCCCCGTTTTCAGACAAACTTATGATGTTTCATATAGGTCTATTGGCTGATCCAGCATATCAAGTTACGGTGCAGCTTTATCTTAAGTTTGATAGTTTAGTCTACTAGAGTTTTATTCTTGTAATGAACAGCCTCAAGCCGCAGACTGTGTGTAGGATCAGCGCTGCCATGATCACAGCGGCCAGCAGTATAATAAACAGAAGAAAAACCTTGAAGTTAAAACCAATCAAGCTCTCACCCTGCAGCAACCGGGTAACTGCCATCACCGGCGCGGCCATTTCATCCAGAGGACCGGCCCACCGGCAGGCGATGTAGGTGTATAGCCCGGCAATGCAGGTATGGCAGAGACGTGAAAGAACAAACGGCGTCATCCTGATGTCGGTGTCGGCGATCATGCTGGCCGCCTGGGCATGCACCGAGATGCCGCTCCAGGCCAGGATCATGCCGACGGCGACGACCTGCTGGGCAAGCGGCGCCGCCGCTTCGCTGGCAAGTTTGGACCCGATCGTCATTTCAAAAAGTCCGCTGCCCAGCGCGGGCAGTATATCAGGTGAAAAACCGAGCGGCAGCAGAATGTACCCCAGGATCCCCGCGATGGTGTCGATTATGCCGGCAGTGCCGAGCAGCTTTATGATCACGGCGAAAAGGATGATGAAACCACCGATGTTGAGCAGGTTTGTAACAGATTTACTCACAGCGTCCCCGATGATTTTGCCCGGCGGACGGTTTTCCAGCCTCTGTACCGTCAGCATTTTGTGGAATGCCCGGGCTGCCGGGTTTTTTTGCCCGGAGGAGGAAGCAGGTATTCTCCCGCCGTCGCTGCGGGCGTAAAAGCGCAGAATGATGCCCAGGGTAATGTTTGAAAGATAGTGGGCGCCGGCAATCAGGACGCCCAGCCCCGGGTTGTTAAACATGCCCACTGACACCGCCACCAGCATGAAGAGAGGGCTGGAGTTATTGGTAAATGACATCAGCCGCTCCGCTTCCACCCTTGTGCACATGCCGTCCGTGCGCAGCCTGGCTGTGACCATCGAGCCGATGGGGTAGCCGGAAGTGAATCCCACCGCCATGACAAACGAACCGGCCCCAGGGACGTTAAAAAGCGGACGCATGACGGGGTCCAGCAGCTCTCCCATGAAGTGAACCACACCGAAACTCATTAAAAGTTCGGAGGCGATAAAAAAAGGGAGCAGGGCTGGGAAAACTATGTTCCACCAGGTTTTCAGGCCCATAACAGCGCCTTCATAGGATGTACGTGGTTGAAGTATCATTGAAAATACGAAAAGAACAGCTAATATTGTCCATATAAGCCGGATAAGATCTTTAGGTTGACCCGGTAGTTTATAATGATATCTCATGCTTTTAAATACCCACCTATTTGACTCCTCAATACCTCATCTTGGTAATTTATTATTTATTAATTTAATGCCTGGGATATGTTTAAAAACAAATAAGAGGAATGTCGAATTAGGTGCTATGAACGAAAAAAAACTCCTTTGCCGCCCGGTATATCTACAGCGGAAAGGAGGAATATGATTAAAATAATGTCGCCTACGCTGATTCCTTAGCTGAGAACACACTTAGCATTTTTGCAAGTATTCCCTTCTGGCTTTTATTGTCTCCCTGGCTATTATATGTAATGTGTTTTTCAGGGTATGGTTGATACTGCCCGACTGGTAAAGATTCAGGTTCTAATAATGTATCAGCGCCTTGGACTCCTGGTTTTGGGATTTCACTATCTTTGTACCCCCCCCTGCTTCTGGCAGCAACTATCAATGCTGTCATATCTTCTGCCATATCGCCATCTATTGAATTTACTTCTTGTGCCGTTATTTCTGCACTATCATCCTGAACAGGATCCGCCTGTGCAGAAACTAAAGGTAATTCAATGACTTTCTGCCGGTCATCTTCAAACGGTACATCAGGTGTTAAATAGTCCCCGGTCTGTATGTCTGTTTGCTTCTGCACAGCAAAATTTAGCGGTTCCTCATTATCACTTTCTAGAGATATACCATGCATAATATCGTTATCCAGTGCATCCTCAACTTTTACCGTACTCTCTGGTATTTCCACCCTATAATCTAAAGGAGGGGATTCATGCTGCAGCTGAAGTGCTATCAGCTCTTCTGGGGAAAGGCCGGTTTCCCCTTGTTTAAACAGCGTTGCAGGCTGCGGTTGGATTATAACAAGCTGACTGTGGCGCAGGGCTTTACGCAAACGAATTCTTAATTCACCCATGTCAATAGGTATTGTAATGAAATCATCAACCAGGTTCTCCAGTTCATCACCCAGGTAATCGAAATGCTCCGGCAGAACTATGGCCAGAATGTTCAAGGCTGGATTGGACTCCTTTAGCTCTTTTAAAAACCCGGTTGCTAATGGGATGCTGTCCCGATCTACATGGGTAATTGCCACATTAATACCGCATTTCTCAGCAATGTCCAGGGCCAGCGTCCCGGAGTCACAGCAGACCACAGAACCTCCTGGTCCCTGGTTTTGCAGGAAGTCCTCAAGGTTGTCATGCGAAAGGATCTGGTTTCTAAACAAGAGTATTCTCATACTTGCCACCCCATTTAAATAATTCTATACATTTTATGAGTGATATAATTATCGACATAATTACCAAAATCTTTAGTATTTGGTTAATTTAGATTTAATAAAATTTACTGCGTCAAACGAGGCTGATACAACAAAACCGTTCCTGTATTGTTTGTTACACTATAGACATGATAAATAAAAACAGTATATACTTGGTCAAGACATCCCGCCTCCCTGGATAGCCTGGAAAAAGTATATTGCCGGTTGTCCGCCGGAATGAATTAAAAAGGAAATTTCTTGACAAAACCAGGTCTTCTTAATATAATTTTTGGTGTTGAATTCGGGGTGAACTTTAATGCAGATTGATGTCGCACGGCTTAAAAGAAGTCCGGGTGACTCCGCCCGTTACGAACTGGCAGTAGATTTGCCTCCGCTTGATTTTACCGGCGAGGAAGTTACACTGGCCGGGCCGGTAAAGGCTGACCTTGTTGTTTCAAACACTGGAAAAACGATGGCGGTAGAAGGCACGGCCAGCGGAAAACTGGAATTGTCCTGCAGCCGCTGCCTGAAGCGTTTTATTTACGACTTCCAGGTTCCGGTGGATGAAAAATATGCACCGGCCCAGGAGGGTGGAAATGAAGAGTTACCCACCTTTACGGGTGACTTTATTGACATCACACCCGAGGTGATCAACAGTATTTACCTGGCGCTGCCGATGAAAGTCGTGTGCGATGAAGGATGCCGGGGGCTTTGCCCCGTATGCGGCTGCAACCTTAACGAGGTCAGCTGCAGGTGCGCTGCCGAAGATATTGATCCGCGGCTGAGCGTTTTAAAAGACTTATTGAAAAAAGACGATAAATGATTAATTCAGAATAGGATGTGGACCTGTTGAGCAGCTATATCAGTAACTATTTACGTCCTTCAACTTCCGACATCCTACTTCCAATTTGAAGGAGGTGTAAATTATGGGAGTACCAAAAAGGAAAGCTTCTAAACAGAGGGGAAGACAGCGGAGGGCCGCCAACATGAAAATCGAAGCGCCCGCGCTGGTTGAATGCCCGCAGTGCCATGCCCTGATCGTGCCCCACCATCTGTGCCCTGAATGCGGTTATTACAAAGGCAAGGAAGTTGTTGCGACTAAATAAGTTAAAAATTTAAGAATATTATTTTTGAAATAAGCTTCAGTTTTTTAAAAAACAGAGCTTATTTTTTTCATTTGCTTGCAATTTCAGGAAACGTACATTATACTGTTTTTAGTACCTGGTACTAATTATATTACCTGCTATTATAAGCATGGGGTGCGACGTTTTAATTATGAATAAAACGGAAAGACAGAGGCGCCTGATCAGGTTTCTTGAAAGCGATCCCTTTCTCACAGACGAGGATCTGTCACAAATTCTAAGGGTGAGCGTCCAGACCATCAGGCTTGACAGGTTCGAGCTAAAAATACCCGAGTTCAAAGAAAGATTGATGACCGTGGCCAAAAACCCCGGTTCAGCGCCCAGGACCCTATCCGGCGGAGAACTGGTGGGGGAAATGGTTGACCTGGAAGTAGGATCTTCCGGGATTTCCATTTTAACTGTCACGCCTGAGATGACTCTGAGCAAAACCAGGTATGTCAGGGGGCACCATCTGTTTGCCCAGGCCAATTCCCTTGCTGTCGCTGTTATTGACGCCGAGGTGGCTTTAACCGGGATCGCCAGGGTTACTTTCAAGCGCCCTGTTTCCTGCGGGGAAAAAGTTTTGGCCAGAGCGCTTATAAAATTAAAAAAGGGCAACAGATACATGGTGAAGGTTACATCATACGTTAAGGACGAGGTTGTATTTGTTGGCAGATTCCAGATATTCGCAGTATCAGAGGAGGTAATGCCGCAGTGAGAATAGCTGTGGACGCTATGGGAGGAGATTTCGCCCCCGGGGAAATAGTAAAGGGCGCATTCCAGGCTGCGATTGAATACAGCATATCCGTAATCCTGGTGGGGGATGAAAAACTGGTGCTGGCAGAGCTCGGCGGTTCTGACGCCAACGGTCTGATCAGTGTGGTTAACACGACAGAAGTGATTGGGATGGGAGAAGCCCCTGCTGTTGCAGTAAGGAGAAAAAGGAATTCTTCAATTGTCAGGGCCACACAATTGGTTAGAGACGGTGAGGCCAGCGCCGTGGTTTCAGCGGGCAGCACCGGCGCGGCTATGACCTCCGCCCTGCTTTACCTGGGAAGAATTAAAGGCATTGACCGTCCGGCCATAGCCGGTGTCCTGCCCAATGAAAAAGGGGTTTCACTGATGCTGGACGTGGGCGCGAACGTGGACTGCAAACCGGCGCACCTGCTTCAATTTGGCATAATGGGTTATCACTATGCAAAAAAAATAATGGGCATTGACAATCCCCGGGTAGGGCTCTTAAGCAACGGCGAGGAGAATTCCAAGGGAAATGAAACCACCCTGGCTGCTTTCCCCCAGCTGCAGGGCGCAGGTATAAGCTTTATCGGCAATATAGAAGGAAGAGATATTTTTAACGGCGGCGTGGATGTGATAGTATGTGACGGCTTTATCGGCAACATAGTGCTTAAAGCCGGAGAAGGAATGGCGTCAGCGCTGTTAAAAATGGTGAAAGAGGAGATTACTAAGAGCTGGTTGGCTAAACTAGGCACCGTAATGGCAATGCCGGCTCTCAGAGAGCTGCAAAAACGTGTTGACTACAGCGAATACGGCGGCGCTCCCTTCCTTGGCGTAAACGGCGTGTCAATTATCTGCCATGGCAGCTCCACGGCCAAGGCGGTCAAAAATGGGATTAAACTGGCAAGGGATTCAGTGGAAAACTACCTTGTGGAATCGATCCGGGAGAGCATAAAGGACATGGTATCCAGAGGGGTTGGTGACAGTATTGCCTGAAGGGTTGATCAATGCCGGTATCGCGGGTGTGGGGGCTTATGTGCCGGATAAAATTATTACAAATGCTGATTTGGAAAAAATAGTTGATACGAGCGACGAGTGGATTGTTAACCGTTCCGGTATAAGAGAGAGGCGGATTGCTCCGCCTGAAATGGCCGCGTCTGATTTCGCGGAGATTGCAGCCCGGCAGGCCATTGCCGGCGCTGGAATTACAGCTGAAGATTTAGACCTGGTTATTGTAGCCACAAATACGCCGGACATGGTTTTCCCCGCGACCGCCTGCCTGGTGCAGGACCGGATCGGGGCGAAAAAGGCCGGAGCCTTTGACCTGGCCGCGGGATGTTCGGGATTTATGTATGCGATGGTAGTGGGAAGCCAGTTTATTTCCACAGGGTCATGCCGTAATGTCCTGGTTATAGGTTCAGAGAATTTGTCCAAGTTTGTCAACTGGAAAGACCGTAAGACCTGTGTGCTCTTTGGCGACGGAGCCGGTGCGGTTGTTTTGAGCCAGGCCGCTCCAGGCAGCGGCATTCTCTCGCAGAAGCTGTGGGCGGACGGGTCCGGCGGCCATTCACTGCATCTGCCCGCCGGGGGATCCAGGCTGCCGGCTTCTCATGAAACTGTCGATAACAACTTGCATTACGTGCACATGAGAGGCAGGGACATATTCAAGTTTGCCGTCAGGTCAACCGGGAAAGCGGCTGCGGAGGTGCTTGCCGCGGCAGGAATTAAAGCCTCTGATATCGACCACTTCATACCGCACCAGGCCAATGTCAGGATTATTGAAGCCGCTGCCAGGAGGCTGAGGCTGCCCATGGAAAAGGTGCACGTTAATGTGGACCGCTACGGCAACACCTCAACAGCTTCAATCCCGATCGCCCTGGCTGAAGCTGTGGGCGCGGGCAGGATCAAAAAAGGAGAACATATTTTAATGGTGGGCTTCGGCGCCGGTTTAACCTGGGCCGCCGCTGTTTTAAAATGGTGAGGTGAAAATAAATCGGGCTGGGATAGTGCAATTTTTATAAGGGGGCGGAGGATTTGATCCGAACCACGTTATGTGACTTGCTGGGTATTGAATACCCGATTATTCAGGGTGGTATGGCCTGGGTGTCTACGGCCGAACTGGCCGCGGCTGTTTCTGAGGCCGGCGGTCTGGGCGTGATAGGTTCAGGCGCTGCGCCACCCGACTGGCTGAGAGAACAACTGCATAAAGCCAGGGCGCTGACTAAAAAGCCCTTTGGTGTAAATGTAATGCTTCTTTCTCCTTACCTGGCGGAGATCATGGCCATTTTGCTGGAAGAGCCTGTGGCTGTGGTTACCACGGGCGCGGGGAACCCCGGTAAGTACGTGCCCGCGCTCAGGGAGGCGGGAACCAAGGTAATACCGGTAGTATCTTCGGTAGCCCTGGCCAGGAGATTAACCCGCTCGGGGGTAGACGCGTTTATCGCGGAGGGCATGGAATCAGGCGGCCATATCGGTGATTTGACAACCATGGCCCTGGTGCCGCAGGTAGTGGACGCGGTTGATCTGCCGGTTATCGCCGCCGGCGGCATTTATGACGGCAGGGGCCTGGTTGCCGCGCTGGCCCTGGGGGCGGTGGGCGTCCAGATGGGCACGCGCTTCATGTGCGCGGAGGAATGCATAATACCCCGGAAAGTAAAGGAGTTTGTGATCAAGGCAAAAGATCGCGATACTACAATATCCGGTATTTCCACCGGGCACCCGGTACGCGCCCTGCGCAACAAACTTACCAGGAAATATGATGAAATGGAAAAAAACGGCGCCCCGCCGGAGGAAATTGAAAATCTTGGCGTGGGCAGCCTCAGGCTGGCCATGGTTGAAGGTAATATTGAAAACGGCACGGTAATGGCCGGGCAGGTAAGCGGCATGGTCAACAAAGTGCAGCCCGCCCGTGAAATTATTTTGGACATTATAAACAGCGCCGATAGTGTTTTAGGGCGCTTGAATGATCAGGTGGTGTGAGCATATGAAAATTGCCTATGTTTTCCCTGGCCAGGCTTCGCAGTACGCCGGCATGGGAAAGGAATTAAGCCGGGAATATCCTGAGGCGGCTGCCATTTTTGAGAGAGCGGACGACGCCCTCGGTTTTTCACTGTCCCGGTTATGTTTTGAAGGCACCCAGGAAGAGTTAAACCTGACCGCCAATACCCA
>CAZPXL010000091.1:0-8068 GCA_964591005.1 uncultured Eubacteriales bacterium | reverse complement strand
GCGATAACAGCGGCGTTCACCACGGTGGGGACGCCGATGGCGATAGTCAGCACCCCCATTGTCTCCCTGTTAATCCCGGTACGCTTGTTGCCTATGCCTGAACCGGGGCTTACGCCGGTATCGGCAAGTTGGATGGTGGTGCCGATCCGGTCGACGCTGCCCGCGGCGAGAGCGTCAATAGCGATAATTAGCTCGGGCTGGACTTTTTCCACCACGCCTTTTATTATTTCAGCCGACTCGATACCTGTTACGCCCAGCACGCCCGGGGCAAAGGCGCTCACAGAGCGCATGCCGCCCTTTAATTCTTCCGGGGCGTACCTGTACAGGTGCCGCGTAACTATGGTCTGGTCCACCACCTTTGGTCCCAGGGAATCAGGGGTCGCCTGCCAGTTGCCCAGGCCGACGATAAGGACATTGGCGTTTTCAGGCAGGTTAAAAAGTGATGTCAGCTCTTTGGCCAGCACTTCGGCCACTTCTTTTTGGGCGACCCGGTTGTTGTCCCGCATGGCGGGAGCTTCAATCGTAATGTATGTGCCCACCGGCTTGCCCATCATCTGCGCCGCCTGCTGTTCCATGACCTTGACGGTGGTCACGGTGGAGTTGGCAAATTTTTGACGGTCGACAACTGCTCCGGGGATCTCTGTTCCCAGTTGTCCGCGCACAATATCGTGGGCTTCAATGGCCAGGTCGACATTAATGCTGTTATTCCTGAAAAAATCAATATTCAAGGCGCAAACCTCCATTTTATTTCAATTGCATATAGGGTATCCTTTTAAGAGTCCATTATGCAGTAAAAATATAGCGGTTAAGTTTTCAAAATGCTGAAAAAAATCGATTTTCCTGTTTAATTATGCTATAATATCAGATTAAAGGAAGGGATTTTTTATTTTACGCGTTATTTCCGGTTGTGCTAAAAAGCGCAGGCTAAAAACTCCTTCGGGATTGAGTGTAAGACCCACATCAGACCGGGTCAAAGAAGCCCTTTTTAATATCCTGGGGAATTGTGTGCCGGACAGCAATTTCCTGGACCTTTTTGCAGGAAGCGGAAACATCGGCATAGAAGCTTTAAGCCGTGGCGCCGCAAGTGCTGTTTTTGTCGAGAATAACAATGTGAACACAAGTATAATAAAAGATAACCTGCTAGTTACCGGTTTATTTGATAAAGCCCGGCTGATCCGCGGGGAAGTGGCGGCTGTTTTATCCAGGCTGGGCAGTGAAAATCAAGTTTTTGATATAATTTTTCTTGACCCGCCTTACCATAATAATTATGAAGCGGACACGCTGGCCGGCATAGCCCGGCACAGGCTGTTAAAGCCTGACGGGAGGGTTGTTGTAGAAAGCAGTAAGAACCAGCACTTACCCCGGATTGTAGAGGACCTGGAAATTATTCGCCAGGAGAAGTATGGTGATACATTGCTTTCTTTTTATGTCAATAAACAAAGTGCCGGGGAGGGAAGCTAGTTGCTAACTGCAGTGTATCCAGGAAGTTTCGATCCGGTTACTTTGGGACACCTGGATATTATCGGAAGAGCATCTTTATTATTTTCCAAGTTAATCGTGGCAGTCTCCGTGAACCCGACTAAAAAACCGCTTTTCAGCCCCGAGGAACGGGTGGAAATCCTGAGAGAGGTTCTCAGGCCATATCCCAATGTGGAGGTAGACCAGTTTAACGGTTTGACTGTACAATATGCCATTGAGCACAGGGCAAAGGCTATTGTACGGGGGTTGCGGGTTATTTCAGATTTTGAGAATGAGTTCCGGATGGCGCTTACAAATAAGAAATTGGCCTGCCACCTGGAAACAGTGTTTTTGATGACCAAAGCGGAATATTCTTTCATAAATTCCACGACCGTAAAGGAAATAGCCTCATTTGGCGGTTCGGTGCGCGCATTAGTGCCGCCGCTGGTGGAGCAGCGACTGAAAGAAAAAATGAAAAGTAAATAATTTTGGGGAGGATATAAGAAAGTGGATCTGCTTAATGCCCTAAACGAATTGGAAGAACTGATTGAACAAAGCGGCAAAATTCCCTTTACCAAAAAGGTGATGGTGGAAGAGGACCGCCTGCTGGATCTTTTAGACCGCATCCGGACAACCATGCCTGAGGAAGTCCGCCAGGCCAAGTGGATTATCCAGGAGCGGGAAAAAGTCCTGAACGATTCACAAAAAGAAGCCATGCGCATCATGGATGACGCCCAAAAGCAGCTGGAAAGAAAGGCAGACGACAGCGAGATAGTCCGCCAGGCCAAGATCAGCGCCGAAGAAGTTTTGTCCAAAGCCGAAGGCATTGCCATAGAGATCCGCGAAGGAGCCAAAGGCTATGCCGACGATATTCTGGTAAACCTGCAGGAAAGCCTGGGCAAAATATTAAGCCAGATCGAGCAGGGCCGCTCTGAACTTAAGTCAATGAAATAACGCGCTTACTGCAGCGCTTTTAGTATATTCTGCCATTCAATATGTTTATCTATATTATCAACTGCTGTCTTTATCGCCTTCTCATCATTGGCCCTTATTCTTCTGCTTACAGCTGACATCTTTTCTATTGTCGTGTAAGTATCATAATGCACTAAAATCAAAGGTATGCCCTTATCCTCGGCACGGGCTATTACTTTCACGTCCGGATAAAGGCCGCCGGTTAAAATAAGAGCGGAGGTGTTTGTCTCCAGTGCGGCCAATGCCACTTCGGAGCGGTCTCCGCCGGTAATCACTCCTTTATTGGCAGCCCGCCGCAGGTAGCCCAGCGCGCTTTCGGCGGTCATGGCCCCAATCACAATGTCTTCCACGATCCGGTCCATCATATCTTCACCCGCGAGCACTTCACCGCCCAAAATCTCGTAATACTCTTTAACCGTGGGGGATGTTACCTCCGGCATGCCCGGGATGGTCCCCAGAATACGGTGTCCGCGCTCCTGCAGAATTGGCCTGTAGATACCTTCTGTCTTAGCCACCAGGGGACGGGGAACGTTGTTAAAAATATTGCCGTAAACCGGCGCCCCTTTACACGACATATAGCTATTGATAAAAATTGCCTGGTCCAGGCTGTAATCATTGTCGATCCTGATAATATATAGCGGCACGGCCTGCAATTCCAGGGCCAGGTTCGAGGCGTCCAGCCCGAGGCAGCCCATGATGTGGGGGAAGCCTGCGCCTCCAATAATCACCAGGTCACTGCCGGCAGCGATGCTCTCATAAGCCTTCCGGATGTTTTTCAGTGATTCGCAGGAATTGCTGTGGCCGGAAAGGTAGGACGGCCCCGCGATATAAGGCACAATAGTTTCCAGAGGCTGTTCCATCTGCAAAACCTCTTTCATCAGTAGGGCATCTTCATCTTCCAGGAAGTTGGCGCCGGTTGAACTGCCTACTGGTTTGAAATAGGCCACCCGGTAACCTTCCTGGCGGAATTTTAAGGCCAGGCCCAGTCCCACACTGGTCTTGCCGCTGTTTGGCGTTCCCAGAATATAAATGTTTTTCAAATTAAGCACCTCACGATATCGTTATTTTGACATCCAGGGCGCTTGCCCCCTGGTTATAGGCGAAAACGGGATTAATGTCAATTTCATTAATCTCCGGGAAATCACCGGCCAGCTTCGCCACCCGCCCGATTATTTCAAGAATTGAAGCAATATCGGCAGGCTTCTCCCCCCGGTAGCCCCTGAGCAGGGTATAGGCCTTTGTTTCAGAGATCATGTCGTTAATTTCTTTTTCTGTGAGGCCGTCGACCAGCCTGAAGGAAACGTCTTTTAAAAGATTAACGTAAATGCCCCCCAGCCCAAAGGCGATTAACGGCCCAAACTGGATGTCCCTGGTCATCCCTATGATTAACTCCACGCCCTTGGGCATCATTTTCTGCACTTCCACCCCGTATACCGCCACGCGGGGCAGGTAACGGTGGACGTTGTCCATAATCTCAATAAAGCCCCGGCTCACTTTTTCACGGGAATCCAACCCGATTTTTACTCCCCCCACATCGGTCTTATGCAAGATTTTGGGGGAGGCTATTTTCATTACCACAGGGTACCCGAGCCTGTCCGCCTGCGCTACCGCTTGTTCAGGGGTGGATGCCAGGACAGTCGGCGCGGCGGGTATGCCGTAAGCCGAAATTATTTCCGCGGCCTCACTGCCGAGCAGGACCAGGCGGTTGTCTCTTTTTACATCGTACAATGTTGCCTTGACCGTTTTTAAATCGATATTTTTAAATGTCAGCGGCTCAATTTTCGACGGCAAATTTTTAACCCGGCCATAGCTCACCATGCCGCTGATGCTGGTTATGGCGGGTTCCGGGAAAGTAAAGCAGGGTATGTGCGCCTGTGATAAAATTTTTTCCCCGTCCTCAAGTCTTTCGCCACCCATAAGGGCAGCGAAAAGCGGCTTGTCAGGGTACTCTTTTCTCATTTGGGCCATAGCCCTGGCCGTTTCCGCCGGTTCAGTAACAGCTGCGGGACAGACCAGCACAACTGCGCTGTCCACGCCCGGGTCAGCAAGCACGTTTTTAAGGGCGAAGTGGTAACGGTCGGCTTTGGCGTCCCCCAGCACATCCACGGGGTTATAGATATTTGACTCGGCAGGCAGATAATTACGCAGGGCTTCAATTGTTTCCTTGGAAAACCTGGCCATTTTCAATTTCTTTTCTTCTATGTTGTCGGTTGCCACAATGCCGGGTCCCCCGGAGTTGGTGATCACGGCAACCCTGTCTCCAGCCGGTATGGGCTGGTTGGCGAAGGCGACAGCCAGGTCGAAAAGTTCAGGCATGTTTCTGGCCCGGATTACGCCGCTCTGGTTAAAGGCTGTTTCATAGGCCAGGTCGCTGCCGGCCAGGGCGCCGGTGTGGGAAGAGGCGGCCTGCGCCCCAGCCTGGCTTGTACCGGATTTTAAGATAATCACCGGTTTTTTTCTGCTGGCTTGCCTGGCCACATCAAGAAAGTGAGGCCCTTTTTCCACATCTTCGATATAACATAATATAACTTTTGTATTTGGGTCTTCGGCAGCGTCTTCAATAAAATGTGCTTCAGTCAGGTCAGCTTTATTGCCGAGGCTGATAAACTTGCTGAAGCCCAGGCCAACCCGGTAGCTCCAGTCCAGGATCGACAGCACCATGGCGCCGCTCTGAGAGATGAAGGCAATTTCTCCCTTTAAGGGAGACCCCGCTGCGAACGAGGCGTTGATAGGCGCGTGGGTGTCCATCAGTCCCACGCAGTTGGGCCCCAGCATTCTCATTTCATGTTTGCGGCATATTTCCAGCAGCTTTCGCTCCAGCTCAAGGCCCTCTTTACCGGTTTCCTTGAAACCGGCGGTAATCACCACAAGATATTTAACACCCGCCCTGCCGCATGCTTCAGCAATCTCCAGCGATCTTACCGCCGGAACTGATAAAACCGCCATTTCTGCAGGTTCGGGTATTTTATCAACAGAAGGATAACACGGCAGTCCTTCAATTTCAGATTCCTTGGGATTGACAGGAAAGACTTTCCCTTTATAACCGGAGCCGATTATATTTTTTACAATAACATTGCCGATCTTGCCGGGTGATTTTGAGGCACCGATTATTGCTGCTGACTTGGGATTGAACAGGCCGGCCAGTTCGCTCAAATTAATTCACCTACTTATCTGTAGTACGTGCGGAAACCTACACATTTTTCCTGAAAAGGCTCGCTTAAGTGATATTATTTAAACAAAACATCTGCGTTATTTTTCCCGGTATATAGCCGACAAATGCATGAAAAAACAATGGGATCCGAATTCGCTGGTTATTGATTAAATTTATGATAAATTAATATTTGTGTAATTTGGTCGCAGATTAGTTTGAGTATGAAACGAGTTTATTTAGATGAGAAAATAGTGGGCTCAAGATTACGCCCCTTTGTTGGTAGTAAATTTGTAAAATAATTTTCTTTGACATATTACGATATTTTTCTCTAAAGGTAATCTGCCGATGTATGTCTAATACATGAATTAATTATATAAACATTTAGAAGTTCATTATATAAGGCTATTTCCGCAAGCAAGGGTAATGGTAAATGCTACCGCAATAGAATTAGATTGTCTCCAGTGCAGGGCAAAAATACATCAAACCGATTTTTTTATACAATAACTTACTACTACTAAAAAGATGGGGTGAGATGTTGGCGGAGAAGAAATCAGGCCAAGCAAAAAAGAACGCGCAGGAAGGCAGGCGGCAGGAGTTGCTAGAAGACAGCGCCGGCGTGTATGCTGTCGCCGGAGGATTCGACGGTGATAAACGGTCAGAAGAAGAACCCTGCGTGATTGTCGGTATCGGAGCCTCAGCCGGAGGTCTGGAGGCTTTTATCCGGTTGCTTAAAAAATTGCCCGGCGATACCGGTATGGCTTTTGTGCTTGTCCAGCACCTGGACCCCAACCACAAGAGCATATTGACCGAAATTCTTTCCAGGACTACTTCTATGCCGGTCAGCGCCGCCTGGATGAAAAGGAAATTCGCCAGCTTGTTTTAAACCTGGTCCGCAACGGGCTGGAGGCAATGTCGCATGGAGGGATTCTAACTGTAAGAACGCTTGCGGACGGCCTGGGAGTAGTCTTGTCAGTGCAAGACCAGGGCAGGGGGATCGAACCCGGTGTGCTTGATAAGATAGGTACTCCTTTCTTCACTACCAAAGAACAGGGGACAGGTTTGGGTTTGGCTGTATGTTACAGTATCGCCGCCAGGCATAACGCTGTAATTGATATAGAGACCGGTTCCGCTGGCACGACCTTTTTTATCAGGTTTAATCCCTTAAATAATACCCCCCGGGCTAATGTTCCCAACAGGGGTGTATGACTGACTGATAATTATGTGCTTAAATAATACGTCGCTCTCTGCAGGCCATGATACTAAAATCAGTTGCTTTAATCTTATATCATCGCTTGGACGTCACTAACGGTGGATTGTCCAGGGTATGCCGCAGTTTAGCTATCTGCAATAGTTTTTGATATTCCTCGATTTCCGTTGAAATAAAATCCTTGAACAGATTTCTTATATCTTTCCTTATGGCTACACAGTACGCCCTGGTATGGTGTGTTATGGCCACCTGCGCCGCGGTTATCAACACTCCCAGGAACTCGTCATCACTCAGTTTAATCTTGTTGACCTGGCCGGGAGGGCCCTGGTTCAGCCGTCTGACCGGGCGGGCGGGAACCGTGAACCCCTCTTCTTTTAACTTGTTCTCCAGTTGCACCAGCTGGGGCAGCGCTATTTGGTTAAGCAACCTCTTCAGCATGGTTGTCAATTCCTGGTCATTGGTGCTGGCGATAAGTGTTTCGGCGTTGATCACGCTTAAACGCCTTCCCCCCAACTCCTCCCACAGCACAAAAACCTCACCCATGTTAAGGCCCTTTTCCATGGCGGTCGCCGGGGGAGGGGCTTCAAATACATGCCTGCTGTTGCCGAGGTCCATGATCAGGCTGTAACCCGTCATTTCATTAAAAAGCAGGTCGATAAATATTCTTTGCACCGGTTCCCTGGTACAGGCTCCCACAGCCCTGGCGCTTTGGGATAAAGAGATTTGACTCCAGGCGATTAGATTGCTGATTACTTCCTCATCGTTCAGTTTCACTTCCTGGCCCACCCCGGGCCTGCCCATTAAGGTTTTAGAGGCGGGCCGCGGTGGAACGGTAAAACCTTCCTTTTTTAAAACTTTTTCAATCGGGTTGATCCGGGTTAGATAAACCCCTTTTATAAGGCCCTGCAGGAGAAGATGCAGCTCACCCTGTTCGGTGTTCATCAGGTAAGTTTCTGACACGGAGATCATCTCATACCCTGAAGTCAAACCCTCCCACAGGTAGTAAATCTCACCGGCGTGAAGCGGCTTATCAGCTTCGGGCTGGGCAAAAGGAATCAGCTTTTTGAGTTTATAAAGTTTTAAAATATTCAAAGGCGCTTCCTCCGTAAAAAACTCAATTTTTATTATGATGAACAAAAACAGATAAATATATGAGTATTTCGGGCAACCATTTTGCCCGGAAGAACCCCTTATATTCCAATACCAAACATGGATTTTGTGAAAGATCAGAACTTCCTGGGAAACTTGATTGGGAAGAACAGGCCGCTGCAGGTAACTGA
>CAZPXL010000090.1:0-8163 GCA_964591005.1 uncultured Eubacteriales bacterium | reverse complement strand
TTCTCGCTCAATGGCGATCATGGCCTCGTCTATGATCTGGCCGATGGTGCTCTGCTTGGCGCTTTTCTTGATAAAACCCCACCTGGCGCCGGGCGGCACGAAGAAGACGTTGTCTGCGACATAAGCGTCCCTGTCTTCCTCAAAGCCTTCCCCCTCTGCCACCAGCTCGTGGTATTTTTCTTCGAAGCTGTCCGAAATATATTTCAGGAATATCAGGCCGAGGACGACGTCCTTGTAATCAGACGGCTGGATGTTGCCTCTCAGCTTGTCCGCCATTTCCCACAGCTTGTTTTCAAACTCCAAGTTCACGGCCATTATGATCACTCCCCCTATATTAACTCGTTATAAATAATTTCTTTTTTATTAAACCACCGGCTCTCGGCCTTCTTGATGGCTTCCTTATAAGTTTTGTATTCCCGGTTATACATTTCAATGATATCCTGCTGTTTATTGAGCGGCAGCAGAGGGATCTCCATCTCCATGATGTCGGCATGGTTAATATTCATGACCGTGGTGCCACGCTGAAAGCTTTTGATGATCGCCCGGCCTATAGGGCTTTCAAAAAAAATCTTGATGAACTCGCCCTTGACCTCTTCCTTCGGCCTGATCACGATCAGGTTTGCCGAAGCAATGATGGTCTTGTTCTGGGCCGCGAAAACAGCGGACTTGACGGCCGTCCCCCGGCTGGATAGCACCACGTCGCCGGCTTGCAGCTCGTAGCGCTTCGCTTTCCGCTCGTCTTCATCGATGGTGTCCATGTCCGCGTAGTTGATTTCGCCGTTCTCGATGTTGGAGATGTTGAGCACGGAAATGTTTCCGAGCGAGGTGTCTTTTTTCAGGATGGACTTCCCCCTGAAAACCTCCGCCACTTGTTTCAGCTTTACTTTGGCCAGGCAGGTGCTTTTAAACCGCCGGATGTTCTCGTCGTCATCCGCCATCAGCATCTCTACTCGCCAGTCTTCGTGGGATAAAAATTCATTCGTGGGGATTTCTTTCCTGTCCTTCAGTTGGAAGTCTTCCCTGGCGAGTTCCAGGGTCCCGACCTCCACACCTGGATGAGGCGCCGTTGTGATTGACAGCAAGTACGTCTTGATGGCGGTAGTGGGCCTGAAGGTCCCTTCAGGTAAGATGTAGATGCTTTTCACATGAAAACTATTAGCGATGTGAGCCCTGAGCTTTTCGAAGCCCATAGCGGCAAAAGTGATCCTGGCCGGCAGGATGATGTCCAGTACGCCATTGTCATCTAAATGGCCCAGCATGTTTTCCAGGGCGACACCGTCGCTGTCCCTGGTCAAAAAGTCCTGGGCCAGTTCTTCCGGTCTGGCCCCGAATACCGGTAAAGAATAGATATAGTCGAAGCTCTCGCCTGCCAGACACCCTGTATAGATCGATTCAAAACGAATCCGGATGTTTTGCCTGTCTCCAAAAGTCAGTTG
Source organism: uncultured Eubacteriales bacterium (assembly GCA_964591005.1). Classification (GTDB taxonomy): domain Bacteria; phylum Bacillota; class Desulfotomaculia; order Desulfotomaculales; family Pelotomaculaceae; genus Syntrophopropionicum. The sequence goes on along the minus strand of CAZPXL010000090.1, from coordinate 6,727 downwards.
CAGCAGCATATGCATCGGCCTAATCTGCGTAGTGAGCGTTATTTCCCAGCCATTTGCGCACTCGATGAGTTCCCTCAGCCGGGACAGGTGCTTTTCCGCTTCAGTGATCAGGATCTTGTGCGGTTTCAGGCGCCGCATCCGGCCGCAAACATAGTTAGAGAGACAGGCCGGCGATATCACCGTGCCTGATCGGTCGTTCTTGTAGATTTCAACGGCAAAGTCGATCAGATCTATATTTCTTAAGGCTTCGAAAATGTCCCAGAAGTCGTCCCTGTCAGCGGGGAAGAAGCCGAGATCGTCTTCAGTCGTTTTCTTCATAAACTGGAACAGTCTCTCTTTGTCTTTGGATGTTCTTATATCTTTATCAAGGCTTTTGGCAACCATTTTCACGCGGAGCATTTCATTCAGCAGTTGTTCCCTGGATGAAATCTGCCTTTGATATAATACGTTCAAGGAGGAATCTATCTTTGTGTTCACACCCGGCCCCCTTCCTGTTTTTGGATTGATTATAATATCATAAATTTAGTATGTCAATACTAAATTTATATTTTTATGTTCAGTTCAAATACCGAAGGCACCTTTTGAAGCTAAGGTGCCCTGTGCTTATTGCATTTCTTATCCGACGTACACATTCTCATTGTGCCACAAGAGGAATTCGCGCGACGGCCTTTCCTCAGTCCTACCCGGCAGTATAATTAACGGCTTTCCGTGAAAGGCGTAATACTCTCTGCCGTTACCATAATCATCTTTAATTCGCCGGCTGACTTCAATCACATTTTCTTCGTTTATTGTGATGTACCCTCTGTCAAAAAGCGTGTGAATATCCTGCCTCAATAATATTCCGTTGTCTGCACTGTGGGGACCAGCTTTCGAGTATGGCTTAATATGCGAAGCATTCAGGACAGGCAGGGTTTTCTCTCCGGTTACAGCGCAGCGGCGCTGATATGCCTCTGTGACAATGACCCTGAACCCGCCCTGCCCTAATCTCGGAGTAATAATCTGCGGTTCGCCGTACCTTCTGCCTTCTTCAAACACATTGCTAACAGAATAGGACAATTTATTTTGCACGGCGTCATACAGGCGCCGGCCTTCCAGTGTGTCTGTGCTGTAAGTTTTGCCCTGCACAATATTCGGCGACCAGCTTTGGGGCACCGGTATCCAGTCCGGCTCCTCAAAAAAGAAAGGTGTGGCCAGGATCAGGGAACTGACGATGGGATCGATGCTATTCCTTTTTTCTGCAGTGCGGTATTTATCCATCCTGCTCAAAAATTCATCCAGGCTGGCGGTGCCGTTTTTTATTCCAAAAGCATCCCAGGTCAGAGATACCGGCAATAATGCCTGTCTGACAAAAATCCCGCCGCCCACAATGAAATTACGTGGTGAATGAAGCTTAAATAAAAAGAGGTCTCCCTGACTTATTGCTTTAAATTGCCGGCTGCTCCTCGGCTGCCAGAAGTTTACTTCATCAGGATTAATACTTTTAAGGAACGTATACCAATTGTAATCTGTCAGTCCTACATAAATCAGCACAGCAAAATTCACCTCGGCGGCTCAATGATTGCTTCATTCACAATAAATCATAAAAAATTGTATAAATACCTTGTTAACTAGATATTCAGATATAAAGTATTAGGCCTGCTCTCCGCCTTTATGTAATCCAAATTAGAGAGCAACGCCATTATAAAGGAGGACCTGTACCTGGCCGTACCGGGAATATCGTCAGCAACAATCTTTCTTTTGCTCGCCAAGGCTAGCCAGGCGTCTTCAATCCATTTTTTTTTAACCAGTTGCAACCTGCTTTTATCGGTTGTAACCAGCAGTCCTTCAGGCACAATTTTTTCTATAACATTAATTTTCTTGTTTGATATTGTTTCAATTCTATTGTTATTATCAATCAGCTTGATAATATCTTCCCAGACATTTTCAAAACTCTTCATGTTTTTGCCCCCGAAACCTTTTTGCCTTTGAATTTATATACCGCTCCCTTAATCAACACTGTCTGCATAATAGTGATTATCTTCCACAAATACCCCTATTTCCCTCCATTTTTCACGGTTTTTTTGCACAATTTAGGCAGATTTCTACCAAATGGCAATAACCTTATGGACTGAATCCTCTTTAAAACAAACCCGGCCGTAGCCGGGTCAAGTTTTAGCTTACGCTAAAATAGTATTCTTTCAGTTTGAGGCTGTCTTAGTATTGATGGCCTCGATAACCTTATCGCAAACCAGACCTGTATCTGGAAACGTTTACACTACCTTAAACCCCGCCACACTCCCCCGTTCGGTTGGCTGGACCTCCAGCCTGGCGTCAATGCGTTCTTTTAGTTCCGGCACATGGGAGATTATCCCTACCAGGCGGCCGCCTTTTTGCAGGTCGATCAGTACCCGCATGGCAAAGTCCAGCGATTCGGGGTCCAGGGTGCCGAAGCCTTCGTCCACGAAAATTGTGTCCAGGTGGATGCCGCCCGAGTAGGACTGGACCACGTCAACCAGGCCGAGGGCCAGGGACAGCGAGGCCAGGAAGGTTTCCCCGCCGGAAAGTGTGGCCACGTTCCTGGCGGCGCCGGTATATGTGTCGAAGACTTCCAGGTCCAGGCCACCGGCGGCGTTTCTCCGGGCCAGCTCCGTGGTGCGCTGGAGGTGGTAGCGGCCGCGGCTCATTAACTTAAGGCGTTCGGTGGCGGCTATGGTGACGTCGTCCAGCAGCGCTCCCAGCACAAAGCGCTGGAAGGTAAGACCGTATTTGTTCCTGCCGTTGGCCACTTCGGAGATTCGCCCAAGCACCAGGTACCGGTCCTCCAGATCCTTCAATAGACCTTCGAGTTCCTGAAGCTTCTTAAGGCTCTTGTCTCCTTCCTTTACTTGTGTCTGAAGCCGGCCTTCCTTTATCAGCAGTTGGTCATGCTCTTCTTTTGATTCAGCTTCTGCCAGGGCCAGCTTGTCCAGGTCCGGTTCGACTAAACCCTCTGCCGCTCCGGCGGCGCGCGCCAGGCGGTCCCTGGTGGCATGGAGGCTCTCGTCAAAACCTTTGACCTCTCTTTCCAGTTTTTGAATCTCTTCCGGCGTTTTCCTGGCTTCCCGGTATTCTTTCAGAACTTCAAAGCCAGCTGACTCAAGGCGCTTCTGGAATGAACTCATTTCATCTTCCGCCAGCTTCAGGGCAGCCTGCCAGTTTGCCAAAGTTTCTTTTTCTGCCGCTGCTGCCGCGGCCAGCGCCTGATTTGCTGCATCCGTGGCTTTTTTAGCGTTCTCAAAGTTTGCCGTGAGCTTGTCCCTCTTGTGCCTGGCTTCCTGCCGGGCTTTGCTCAAAGCGGCCGCGTCGCGCAGGTTTTCGGGAACGGATGACTCGCGTTCACGCAAAACAGCCCGGGCCGTTTCCAGTTCCGTATAAGCTTTCTGGTATTCCTTTTTGCATACTTCTAGCTGCCGGCCGGCAGCCTCTTCCCGCTCCTTTAGTTTCTTAACCACTGCCTCAAGCGTAGAAACAGTTTCTTTCGCCTGACGGGCCTCCGACCAGAGCCCTCTGGCTTTGCCGGCTTTAGCCTGCAAAAAAGCTAAATCGATATGGGCGTTTTCGCCCAGTTCTTTTTCCAGGTCTTCTGTCCTGCTCTGGGCTGTTGATTTTACTGTCTTGATGTCGCTGAATTCATCCCTGGCCTTGTTAAGGGCGGCCTCCAGGTCGATTACAGCCTGCCGGCGGGCTTTCAGGTCCGCCTCCGAGGGCAGGCCGGCTCCGGGCGCGGCCGGATGCGGGTGGTCCAGTGAACCGCATACCGGGCATTGCTCGCCCCTGGTTAAACCGCCGGCAAGGATGGCGGCCTGCCCCCTGTTCCATTGTTCCTGCAGGACGGCCAGTTCTTCCCTGGCCGCGTTATGAAGGGCTTCGGCCTGCCGGTGTTTGTTTTCGGCCAGGGCGTATGATTTCCGGGCTGCAGCCTGGTCCCGGCGGAATTTATCCAGCGACTGCCTTTTGATGGCCACCTCTTCGGCTGCCCGGCAGGCTGCTTCCAGGGCTGCCGCCTGGTCTGCCGTGGTTTTCGCCTCTGTATATGCCGCTGATTTTTCTTCTATTGATTTGCGGACGGCGTCAAGGGAGCCCTGCGCGTTCCTTTGTCCCGTTTCAGCTTCTTTTACCTTCTTATCAGCGTCGCTGACCGCCTGGCGCGCCCCGGCAAGGGCGGCGACTTTTTCCGAAAGGGCGTCCAACTGGGCCACTTTAAGTCCGGCGGCCTCCCGCTCCGGCCCCTTTTCCTCCTCTGCCGCCAGTACTTTTGCCGCGTTTTCGCAGGCTGACTCTGCTTCATTTTTTACAAACTTTTTGTTTTCCAAGTGAGTGGCTGCATTATCAGCTTCCTGTTGCCTTGTCGCTAACAGGTTTTCCGCATCCGCCAGGCCGGCAGCCCGGCTGGCCCGCGCTAATTCAGAACGTTTTATCTCTATTTCCCCGGCATTCTGCTCCAGCTCTTTGACAGCTTTTTCCGCGCCCTCTTTCTCTTTCAGCTTTTCCCGGACCTGCCTGCCGGCTTCTAAACGGTTCTGCGCTTCTTTCATGGCCGCGCGGCACTTCTCAATGGCTTTTTGCACTTCTGCCTGCTGCTCCAGGTTTGCCCTGTATTGCCGTTCCAGTTCCTCCCGGGTTTCCGCTCCGGCATTTTGCAGCACCCATGTCTTTTGATTCGTTAGCTGCTCAATTTCAGCCTGGAGCTTTTTGGCCGACTCTTTCAAGGACTCTTCAATGCGGCGGTAAAATTCCGTCCGGAACAGGATCTCCAATATCCCCTGGCGCTCCTTTGAATCTGCCGTCAGCAGCCTGCGAAAATCGCCCTGGGGGAGCATTACCACCTGCCGGAACTGGCTGCTTTTAAAGCCCAGCAGCTGCTCCACGACCTCGGTGACTTTGCTCCAGCCGCTGGCCAGGACGGCGCCTTCTTCCGCGTCGTCAGTGACGCCGGTCCTCTTCCACAGGGTGGCGTTTGCCGGCATGACAGTGGTCCCTTCGCCCCGCTTCTTGGGCCGCTCCTGCTCGGGGCAGCGCAGTATGCGAAAAGTATCGGCTCCTATGGCAAAGTCGAAAGTGATCTCAGTAGGTTCAGTTAAGTCCGCATGGCCGCTGCGCATCTGCTCGCCCTTGCGCTCCGCGCCGCTGGTGTCACCGTAAAGGGCAAAGCAGATGGCGTCGAGAATGGTGGTTTTGCCCGAGCCGGTGGGACCGTGGATCAAAAAGAAAGTCCTTTCACCCAGCTCGGTAAAATCTATTACCTGCGTGCCGGCATAAGGGCCAAAGGCGCTGATGATAAGCTTAAGCGGCTTCATGACTGTACCTCCCTCTCCTGCCGGTAGAATTTTTCTAAGGTTTCAGCAAACGCTTTATTCTGCTCACCGGAAAGGGGTGTACCGGTGACCTGTTCAAAAAATGAGGAGAAAAGGTCCGCTTCGTTCAGGCGGCGGTGGTCGGCGCCGGGCCCGCGCAGTTCCCCTCCCGCGGTTAAGCAGGGGCGTTCCAGGTGGAGCACGTTGGGATACACCTGGCGCAGTTTGCCGATAGCGTCCATGATGGGGCCGGTATCCCGCAGGGTGACCATGATGTAGTCGTCCCTGCTCTCCCCGTTACCAGGCCCGGCCAGGATGTCTGTAAAGTATCCCTCCAGGCGGCGCACGTCCCGGCGGGGGGTCAGGGAAATTGTTTCAGTCGACGTTTTGCCGGCGCCGTCCATTTCCACCAGGGTCACACATTTCCGGTGGGACGCCTCGGAAAAGGAGTATTTCAGCAATGAGCCGGCGTAGCGGACATGTTCGCATCCTACATTCTGCGGCTGGTGCAGGTGCCCCAGGGCCGCGTAATGAAAGGGCTGGAATAAGGAGGCGCTGACCGTCCCGCTGCCGCCTACGGAAAGAGGCCGCTCTGATTCGCTTTCCTCGCCGCCGGCGGCAAAGGCATGGGCCAAAATTACCTTGCGGGCTCCCGCGGGAATGGGCGCGGATAAATGCCGGATCAAAGAAAGCATGGCCTGCTCGTGGTTGACCGCGTCCGGCGCACAAAGCCTCTCTCTTACCAGCGGGGGCTCGGCGTAGGGCGCCGGACAAAAATAGACCGGGCCGTATGGATCATGAATAACGACCGGCTTTAGCCTGTCAGTCAACTGTCCAATAAGGTGCAGGCCCTGCCTGGCCATCAGGCGGTTGCCAAAGCCGAGCCTGTCCGGGCTGTCGTGGTTGCCGGTGATTAATATTACGGGAATCTTGTGGTCCATCAGGATGCGGGAAAGGGTCTCGTCCAGGAGTTTGATCGCTTCCGTGGGCGGGACGGACCGGTCGTAAATGTCTCCTGTAATTAGTATCACGTCCGGCCGGGCCTCCCCGGCAAGCTGTACAAATTGCTGCAGGACATGGTCCTGGTCAGCGGTAAGGTATATGCCGTGAAAGATGCGCCCCAGGTGCCAGTCCGAGGTATGCAGGATTCTCATTTTTGCCCCCTGTGAAAAATTATTTGCGTGGTCCTAAAGGAAATAATCATTTACGCGTGATCACAATTTGTCAGTGTGCTAAATTAATAATTAAAAATTTTTCTTCGCAATTCCATATTTCTATAAATTTTCCGGGTAACCTGCAATATTTGACTGTAAGATAAATGCAAAAAACTGGCTCTTCAATGTGCTGAAAGGGCAAAGACGTGCGGCTAAAGCCGCACCTCGTATATACTAGTAACGAAACTTAAAACAATATAA
>CAZPXL010000089.1:0-8284 GCA_964591005.1 uncultured Eubacteriales bacterium | reverse complement strand
CTTACCATTCCCGTTATGCTTGTTACAGGTTTTATCGCTGGCTTGTATTTAAACACGGGTTTTTTAAAGGACTATTTACTGCCGGTCACAGTTCTTATTATGATTTATCCCACGATGATCGGCTTTAAAATAGGCGAGATCGTCAACACCAGCCACACCGGCCTGTTGACTGCGGCGACTTTTATTAACTTCATTCTGGTACCGTTGCTGGCTTATGTACTGGGAGTAATATTTCTGCTGAGGGATCCCCAGCTTTTTGCCGGCCTGGCGATTGCTTCGCTGCTGCCGACCTCAAACATGACTATCGCTTTCACTCATTTTGGCAGGGGAAATATTCCGGCCGCTATCAAGCTTACGGTGATCAGCCTGGTTTTTGGTTCGCTGCTGGCGCCCTGGTACCTCTATATTATGATTGGCGGTTATATCGAAATAGACGTCCTGGCAATGCTTAAGACCGTGTCGCTGGTAATTTTCCTGCCGCTGTTTTTAGGTATAACAACCTATTATATTATGTTAAAAAAATATACCAGGGAAGAATTCGACAGAAGGATTAAGCCTTATCTGCCCGCGCTCAGCGCCTGGGGCATGGTATACGTGATTTTCACAGGAATCAGCACCAACGCCCATACCATTGTGTCAAAGCCCGGCCTGCTCCTGGTTTCCCTGATGGTCTGGGTGGTTTTCTACGCTGTCAATTACCTGATTTCCATTAAAGTGGGACGCAGGTACTTTAACAGAAAGGATTCCGTTACTCTTGTTTTCGGCACGGTGCTGCGCAACCTGGCCATTTCTATAGGGCTTGCGGCTACCGCTTTCGGGGTTACAGCCGCCTTCATGGTTTCCCTGGCGTTTCTGTTTCAGGGCCAGTCCGCCGCCTGGTTTGTCAGGCTGAATGAAAAATACAATATCCTGCCCGAAGAAACCGCGGGAGAAGTTGAGTAGATCAGTGAGCCGAAAATTCCGGGCGCAGGTTGACGGGCTGGTAACCCTCAAGCAATTTGCCGTCAACGACGACCACTACCGGGAACTGCCCGGCGTTGAAAGCAGAGCCGACTCTGCCCCGGGCGTCTAAGGCCAGGATGCCGCCTTCAGCTTTTTTTTGCTCATGCAGTCTCTTGAGGGCTGATTTTATCGCCTGCTGGGGCTCGATGCCCCCGGCAATTTTATCATCAACATATTTCGCGGTAAGCGTTTCGATAAATGATTCTCCGAGACCGGTGCACACAACGGCGCATGTATTGGAGGCGAAAATGCCGCCGCCGAGGCTTGGAGTATCTCCGATCCGGCCCGGGGTCTTCAGTGAGTAGCCTCCGGTTGATGACGCCGCGGCCAGACACTCGCCATCCCAGGCGACGCAGCCCACCGTGTCGCCGTGGTAAGCCAGGCCGGTGTACAGGTTTTGGGACGGCTTCTCTCCACGGGCCAGGCTTTCCCTGGCCTTTTGCCAGGCGTTATACTGCTCGTCAGAAACGCTGTTTGCCGTCGGAAAACCCTGTTTGCGGGCAAATTTAATGGCTCCGTCTCCGGCCAGGATGACGTCCTTGGTTTTTTCCATCAGCGCCCTGGCCACAGAAATAGGATTCTGCACATCCCGGATGGCGGCGACAGCGGAAAAACGGCTGGACACACCATCTACTATGGCGGCGTCCATTTCCACAACACCGTCAAAATTAAGCACGGAACCGTACCCGCAGTTAAACCTGGGGGAATCCTCCAGAACCCGCAGCACCGCTTCCAGTGCCTGAACGCGGCTTTTCGACAGGAGTTCATGTCCAAGCAGGGCCGCCTCCTGGAGAATTTCTATAAACTCTTTTTCCCGGCTGGTGTCAAGACCGCCATGCACAGCTATTATTCCCATGGCCATAGTCTGGGCACAAAGTATTTCTTCTATGCATGCCGTTTGCAAAAGTACTGAAAACAGGAGAGGGTCTATTCTTGGTAATTTATATACTGGCGATTAATATTATCGGCTTTTTAATAATGTGGTACGACAAAGCTATGGCCCGCGCCCGCAAATACAGGGTCCCCGAGAGCAGGCTGCTCCTGCTTGCCGCCGCAGGCGGATCGATTGGCGTTTATCTGGCGATGCATATTTTCCGGCATAAAACAAACAAATTACTCTTTTCCCTGGGTGTGCCGGTTATTCTGGTCGCCCAGATAATATTATTTAGAACGATTCATTAGGAATGTCCCCGATAAGGAGTTAAAGATGTATGACACGCTGGCAGCGGCTGTGATTTTTTTTGTGGTCATGCCCATAGTTTTCAGCAGGTTTTTAGGCTGGCGGGGAAAGAAAGCCCAATTCGGCCTAATTGTAATCGCCGCCCTCTACTGGATCTACATCTGGTACGCGGATTAAAAAATTTTTAGACTCTGCCCCTAAAAAACGCCACATTTTTCGTATTATAAGAAAAGGAGCGGGCCCTGTATTTAGCTCCTGCTTTTTAAAACGGGAAAGAGGTGGTTTCCGGCAGTAAGGGGAGTGAAAGTTTGTACCCTGCGCGGGTTATTGAAGAAACAATTAAAAAGATCAAACAGGGAGACCGCCCGGCCAGAGAAGATTTTTTAGAGAACTACAAACCTTTTGCTTACAGGATGGCCTGTAAGTTTTCAGGGCGGGTCCTGGAATGGGGCCGGGACGACGAGCTTGCTGTAGCCCTGATCGCCCTTAACGAGGCGATTGACCGCTATCGCGAGGATACCGGAGTCCCTTTCCTGGCTTATGCCAGAATTGTAATACTCAGCAGGCTTAAGGACCATCAGCGGCGGGAGAGCAGGAAAACGGCCGGCCAGGTTCCGCTGATGTCCAGTATAGATGAATCAGAAGCCCTGGGGTTGAATAAGTCATGGGAGACGTACCTGGCAGAAGTGGCCGCCAGGGAGAGAGAAGAAGAAATTAAAGAATTTGAAGAACTCCTTAACGAATACAATGTGTCTTTCAGGGACCTGGTCAAATGTTCACCGCGGCACCGTGATACTCGCCAGTCCTTAATGACAGCCGCGGCAGCCCTGACAAAAAACGAAAGGCTTTTAAAAGAACTGAACGATAATAAAAAACTGCCCCTGGCGGAAATGGAGAAACTAACGGGTATCAGCCGCAAGACCATGGAGAGGGGCCGCAAATACATCATAGCAATAACACTTCTTATTTATAAACAAAACGACTATTTATACCTGAGCTCATACTTAAAGCTGCCTGTCCGGGGTTAGGGGGGATTTAAATGGCGGAAGAACGCGGGATGGTCGTAAAAATCGAAGGCCGGTCATGTATTGCGGTCACTCCTGAAGGTGAATTCAGGGAAGTGCCGCTGCCCCGTGGCGTTGATATCAGAGCAGGCCAGGAGATAAGTCTTGCCGGCAGGAATAAAGTGGCGCCCTATTTAAGATATTTTATGGTCGCCGCTTCGTTTCTGATATTTTTCCTGACGGGCCAGTTTTATGTCAGCCGTACCCAACTGGCGGCAGCCTACCTTACTATGGATATTAATCCCAGCATTGAGCTGGCGGTTTCAAATAAGGGCAAGGTAGTGTCATACAGCGGCTTGAACAGTGACGGGGACAAGATTCTTTCGGAAGTCAGCGTCAAAGGCTGTGACCTGGATCAGGCTGTTGGAATGATCGTCACTCAGGCCATCGCCGATAATTATTTAACCGAAACTGATGACAATATTATTTTGACCACCCTGACTGTTAAAGAAGACAGCGACCCGGTGGTCGACCTGGAATTTGTCTATAAGGCCATTAAGTCTTCCATGGACTCGGGCGGCGTAGTGTCTGAAGTCATAATCGAGACGGTTAAACCCGAGATGCGCCAGGAAGCTGAAGAATCGGGGATCTCTACCGGAAGGCTCCTTTTGCATAAAAAGACAGTTGAAAAAAGCCTGCCGGTGAGCGTAAGCGAAATAGGCGCCATGAAGCTTGACAAGATAGAAAAAGATAATAAAGTATCTATCGTCAACCTGATTGGTGAAGGCAGCGGTGATGTCAGGATATATAACCTGGATAAAGGAGAAGGAGCCGGTATTGTAAAACAGGGGATATATGCGGAGCGCCGCAATTCAAATATAAAGATAAAGACTCGTCCAGACAAAAATCGAGACAACGAAACAAGTAAAAATAATGACAAAAATCAAAATAATAATGAAAATAAAAATGGAAATAAAAACAGCTCACAACAGGGCAATTCCAAGAAATAGCAGAATTTCAGGCAGTGGCTGTTAACATTGGGTATTTTAGGCTGCTGAGAATTATCTCGGCAGCCTAATAATTTTTTATAGTTTCAGCCTTAAAGAAACAAACTAAAAAATTTATAGAATACCGCGGTTACCGCGGCGGCCATAACCGGCCCGCAGGGCATGCCGCGCAGCAAAAGAATTCCTGCCACGCTGCCCGCGGTAAGGCCGAATATAATCTCAGGGCTCGCGTTCATCAGGTTGAGGCCGTCCCCGTTCAATTTCGTTGCCAGCGCTCCTGCCGCAAGGGCGATCAGCCCCTTGTATGAAACCGAGGAGTACATGTCTTTTTTGGTGAGCTTGCCTGTCGCAACCGGAGTGAGGATATGCAGCATTAATAAAACCAGCCCTATTTCCAGGCCGCGTTTTTCCAGCACGGGCAGGACCACGTGATCCAGGTTGAAGTACCTGACACAGAGGAGAATGCAGGAAGAAGTAACAATTATACTTGAACGCCCGAAAAGGCCCAGGAAGAGGAGGATAATAAGTATTATTTCAGATGCTTCATAATTGAGAATGGGAATGGACAAACCCCATCAGCTCCAATTTTATATTGATAAGATATGCCAGAGAAGCCAAAATATCACATGGCTGGGCCATCGTTTTTAGCTCATTTAAAATTGGCAAATTTTCAGAAAACGGAAGGTTTTTCTTAATAAAGCATGAATTAAATAACAAGAAAATACTATTTATGGGAGGGGTAAACATGGCCAAAGCATTAGAAGTGGGTATTAAAGGTGAGGCCAGGGATGTGGTAACTGAACTCAACACGGCGGTCGCCTATGGCAATACCGTGGTAAACGTATATGCTTCACCGGCGATGATCGGACTGATGGAAAAGGCAACACTGGAATCTGTCCTGCCCTGTCTGGAGGAGGGTATGACCACCGTCGGCACCAGGTTTGAGGTCATACACATGGCGGCAACTCCTGTGGGCATGAACGTGGTAGTTCGCTCCACCCTGGTAGAAATTGAAGGGAAAAGGCTTCTTTTTGAATTTGAAGCGTGGGATGACGCGGAACAAATCGGTAAAGGCACCCATGAAAGATTTATAGTTAAGCTGGACAGTTTCTTAAAGAGGGCCATGGGAAAATCAGGGAAATAGCAAAATTAATAAAAAAAGGCCCTTCCCCACTGATATAATATAATTGGAAACAAAATCAGGCATACGGGTGTTTGCATATGACTATAAAACTTTTCGCGAAAACTGAGTCTAAAAAGGGTGTAAACAAGGAAATCGTTAAACTGACCTGGGGGGCGATGAACAACGCCGGGAGAATATTTTATTCCCACACGGAGTTGATGTGCCTGGAGGATTTTGAAAAATTTAAGGAGCTGCTTTTGTCACTGGGACCCGACGACGAGAAAAGGGTGGATACCGGCCGGTCCATATTTTAGCCTGTTCGTGGCGGATTAAAATTATGTATTAAGCTGGCGGGGGGTCCTCTATGCGTTTGATTTATCTTGCCGACACACATATACAAAGCGGAACTCCTGAAAACCGCAGGGATGATTTTCTAAAAGCTATTTCCAACAAGCTTTCCGAGGTTATAAAACTCTGCCGGCAGTTTCAGGTCGATTTTATTATCCACGGGGGGGATGTTTTTGACAACCCCCGGCCCGGCCAGAGTTCGATTGACCTGTTCCGCTGGTTTTTGAAAGAGCTGGATCTGCCGGCCTACTGTGTCGCGGGTAACCACGATTTAATCGAACAGCGGTTGGACAGCCTTGAGTCCACCGCCATAGGCAGCCTGGCCAGGCAGGGACTGATTAAGCTCCTTCAGCCCGGAGAGAGGGTCTGCCTGGCTGACGGCGGCTGTGTGCTGCAGCTCAGCGGACAGCATTATTACGGCAGCATTGACCGGCAAAAAAGCAAAAACCATTACATGGTTGCAAAGAAACGGTGTGACATAGCGCTGCATGTGACCCACGGCATGCTTTTGCCCAAAGCATTCTCCGATAAGGTTCCCTGCACCCTGATATCTGAAGTGATCTCCACAGAGGCGGACTTCACCCTGGGCGCGCACGCGCACCTGGGCTACCACGAGGTCGTCGGTGACAAGTACTTCCTTAATCCCGGCGCACTGGCCCGCCTGACCAATTTGAAACAGGAACTGGTGCGCCGGCCGAAGGTGCTTTTTATGGAGTTTAACAGCCAGACTAGCTATAAATTTATCCCCCTCGAAACGGTGCAGCCCGGCCCCGATATAATGGGATAGGTTCTTAGTGTCAAGGGTAATGTCAAGGGGACGGGTACTGTGAAGAGATAAAGTATATTACTCTATATTATCTTTATCTTCCCTGTATTTAAATAATTGTTTAGCAGCAGCTGCCGGTTGTAGGTTTTTAGACTTGAGGCGGACAAGATCGCCTTCCTGCCACTTTTGGTAGACGTATAATAAAATAGAATGTGGGATAGTTATGAAAAATACTATTCTAGAATTAACAAAATCAAATATGCCCCTGCTTACCAGCCATGGTAATATTAAATATGCAAATCCAAGATCAACTAATGCATTAGTCACGATATATGCCCCAAAACGTTTATAGGTAAATTTGAAAATCCACATCGTAATTACAGGTACAGTTCCATAATTGTAAGATATCATCTTTATAGGGTAAGCGGTTTCCCGGTAATCCCACAGCCCTAACGTAGTGCCTGATTCAATTATTATTGCAGATGTTACTACGGTAAATAGAGCAACAGGCATATAGCGTTTTATTTCATCTTTTTTCATAAAGACAAGTGTTAACCAGGGAAGGATTAGCATCGACCATAATATAAATTGGTTGCTCATAGGGAACCCCCCGTTTTGTAATATTCGTGTGTCAAGGGGACGGGGTTGTTGACACTAATGCACCGGTTCTTCAGCCACATCCCGCGGGTCTGTTTTGCGCGGCGGTTCTTCAAACCAGCCGTTCTCAATCAATATGTTCAACCCGTCCTCCCCGTAGTTGGCAGCCTCGCCCATCAGCCGCAAATAATCCGCACTGAGGTCATGCCTCATGGAAGATGCCATGGAATTCGCGTAGTTGCCAATGCCGACCTGGGTTAACACTACTACGTGATGCATCATTAATTTATCAGAGAACGGCGGTATTTTTGAGTCTGTTACCAGTTCACCGGAGTGCATCGGGACCGGGAGGTTTTCCTCCTGCAAAACCCTGCTGAATATATTTACGTGTTTTCTGGCGATCTCCGCGCCCCTGGCCATGTAGGCCCGGACCTTTTCAGATCTGGCCGCCTGCTGAAAGCCGGCTGCCAGGGCTCCTCCGATCTCGTTGTTTCTTATCCCGAAGAAAAGGTTATCTATTTCTATTTCAAGCAGTGGCCTGCGTTCACCTAAAAAACCGCGCAAAAAGTCCTGTTTTTTTACTATATCCGCTTCCTTGAAGGTATTAGTGACAGGGGGCCGGATATAAATTCCCTTTTCCAGCATTATTTCAGAAAACCTGTTATAGTACCTCATTGTTGACGCAACAGATTCCGTATGGAAGTTCCGGACATCCGCACGGGCTGAATGGGCCAGGTTCATAGCGCCCATTTGTATTCCAATCCGCGCCAAATTTAAAATATAGTGATAATAATATAAATCCGTGAACAACCTGGGGGCTTCCAAATCCAGGTCGTGGTCCGTGAACCCCCCTGGGAGGGGATGCCCTTCTTTTCTGAGCATCTCCGAGGTCAGGTTTATACGCTTATCAAACATAGATAAGGCCTCTTCGACATTTAAACGGAGGTCCTGGTCAGCCAGTGTGTTTAAGAGATGCTTGAAAACACACCGAAGCATTGTATAATAAGCATTTGTCTGCCATATCCTGGCCAATTCAGATGAAGTCAGCGGGGCGTTGTGGTGAATTTCCTGTGCCGCGCCTTGTACCTCGACCGTTGTGTGTTGTTCCAAATCGAATTCCTCCGTAAGGGTATTGTGAATATTTTTTCCATGCCCATATAAAATATTCTCATGGCAGTTTTAATTACCGCTTTTTGACACCTTGCGTTTACTTAAGGTGCTTTTTCTTTTTAACCGTGAAGGTGTTTTTGAATAAAA
>CAZPXL010000088.1:2504-8339 GCA_964591005.1 uncultured Eubacteriales bacterium | reverse complement strand
ATAAGGAAATTAAATATTACTTACATAATATTGTTAAATTATTGTTAACGGTTCAGCAGAATGCCGTCATAATATTTATTGACACATTTACACCAATAACTTAATATAATATTTACACGAAGTTAATTAATTTTTAACACTAATTTAACACTGTCTTAACAAAGGGGGGTGCCCCGGTGACAAGGGTTATGATTGATATGAAAAAGATTAAAGAGAGAAAAGATCTAAGTTACCTGGAAAGCTGGTACTGTCCTCTGGAGAAAGCAGCAATATTGGGTTTTAATACCATGAATAGCGAGAAATTCAACTCTTTTTCTAATGCTGTTTATGCGCCTCGATTAATCTTTGAAAAAAAACTGATTAGTATACCTCATAGGCATGTAATGGCTGGTTTTTAAAAAACCAGCCATTAAAATTTTTTTGTAAAATTTTAATACTGTTATGGTTTATAATAGGTCATAAAGAGGTGCATTCAGGTGAAGCAGCGGTTTTTCTACTGCCCGAAATGCGGCGGCGGTTTGGAATACAGAAGTTATGGAGAAAGGGAAAGGCTGACCTGCACGGTCTGTGGATATATCTTTTATGAAAATCCTGTTGTAGGGGTTGCTGTAATAGTACTTAATGAAGACGGGCAGATCCTCCTGGGCAGGAGAAATGGAAGCTATAGAGGTTTATGGTGCATACCATGCGGTTATGTCGAGTATGACGAGGATGTTTTAGACGCGGCGGCCCGGGAGTTTAAGGAAGAGACCAACCTGGACGTCAAAATCAACGAAGTTTTCACCGTACAGTCAAACTTTCACAACCCGGAGACGCATACTGTGGGGATTTGGTTCCTGGGAGAGGTTGAATGCGGTGATTTAAAGGCGCAGGCCGATCTGGACGAGGTGGGTTACTTTGACCTGGCTTCACCCCCTGAACTGGCTTTCCCGACTGACGTCATGGTAATTGAAAGCCTTCAGGGCAAGGTGGATGCTGGCTTGTTCCGAAAATAATTTTTGCCGGCCATGTTTAGTTAAATAGTTAATTTTTTAGAGCGAGATGACGACATGCCCCATTATATTATTCCTGCCGCCAGCCTTACGGTTTTCTCGTTTATTTGCAACCTGCCCCTGGGACGGTGGCGTTCCACAGTGAAAAAGTTTTCCCTGTATTGGTTTTTAGCAGTTCATTTGTCCATACCTTTGATTATCTTTCTCCGGATAAAACTGGGCCTGAGCGCCTGGGACATTCCGCTAAATTTAGCGGCCGCGATAGCCGGTCAGTTCGTGGGAGGATCTTCCAGCGGCAGGGAAGGGCGAATCCGCGGCAGAGACGTATAATAACTAAGGTGTTTTAATCCTGTCAATTTGTTTAAAACTAAATAAAAAGAGGCAGTTCAGAACTGCCTCTTTTTATTTAGTTTTTAGTAAGTTTGTACTTGACGGAAACAATCGCTGCAGTAAACAGGCCTGTCACCGCTCGGCTGGAAAGGAACCTCGGTCTCTTTCCCGCAGTTGGCACATACTACCGGATACATCTGGCGCTTCTGGCGGAAGCCGCCGCCGGTGTTCCGTCTTTCGTTTTTCCGGGCTGCGCGGCAGCTCGGGCAACGACCAGGATCATTGGTGAATCCCTTTTCGGCATAGAATTCCTGCTCCGAAGCGGAGAAAGTAAATTCATTGCCACAGTCACGGCATGTCAGATAACGGTCTTGATACATTAGAAAACCCCCTCTAATAAATTTTAGCCCCATTGGATTAGGATGTACAAATTGAGTTCCCTAACCAACGTAACAGGCTGAGAGAGGGAAATTGACAGACCTAACCGTGAGAACCTATTAATTTTAGCATAACATCTTCAAAAAGTCAAATATTTCAAATGTAGCTCTCAATAAATATTAACTTTATCCCAGCAGGATTTTCTTAACGGTCTCAGCCATATTATCTCTTGTTGCGACCGTATTGTGCAAAACCGGTTTCCGGTCCAGGTCCTTAAGCCCCGGCGGAATATCTGAGCCGCTGGTTTTTGATAATACTTGTAAAAGCTCCAGATCATTCTTATCCCTGACTGCTTCATCGCCCAGGATGGCTTTGACCACACTCTCGTTAAACTTGAACGGGCTGGCAGTTGAGGCCACAACTGTTTTTGTCCTGTCATCTTCAGCACCGGTGTACTTTTCGTATACTTTCATGCCGACAGCAGTGTGAGTGTCCATTATGTATCCGTAACGCCGGTAAACAGTTCTGATCATATCGATCGTTTCGCTGTCATCAGCATAATCGGACCATAGTATTTCCTGCAGCTTGTTTTTAGTATGGTCGTCAACCTGGTAAACTCCAGTACTGTTTAAATCAGATATCCACCGGCGCACCCTGGCGTGGTCGCGCCCGGTGAGATGATATAGCAGCCTTTCCAGGTTGCTTGAAATTAAAATGTCCATGGACGGTGAAATAGTTTTTACAAAGCGCCGGCGCCGGTCATATACCCCGGTGCGGATAAAATCCGTCAGCACGTTGTTGGTGTTGGCCGCGCAAATCAGCCTGTTGACCGGCAGGCCCATTTCCATAGCGTAATATGCCGCCAGGATGTTGCCGAAGTTTCCTGTTGGTACGACAAAGTTGATTTTTTCCCCCGGGGCGATGACATTTTGCGCCGCCAGGTCAAGGTAAGCTGAAAAGTAGTAGACTATCTGGGGCGCCAGCCTGCCCCAGTTGATGGAATTGGCCGAAGACAGCCTGTAATTGGATTGCTGCAGCTCAAGGTTATAGTCCTTGTCGGCAAAAATCTTTTTAACCCCCGACTGCGCGTCGTCAAAGTTACCCCGGACCGCGACAACGGCGACATTATTACCTTCCTGGGTAATCATCTGCAGTTTTTGAACTTCACTGACGCCCTGCTCCGGGTAAAAAACGATGATCCTGGTGCCGGGCACGTTTTTGAAACCTTCCAGTGCGGCCTTCCCGGTATCGCCCGAGGTGGCCACCAGAATTACAATGGCAGATTCTTCTCCGGTCTTAGCCGCCGCTTTTGTCAGGAGGTGGGGCAGGATCTGCAGGGCCATATCTTTAAAGGCGCAGGTGGGGCCGTGCCACAGTTCAAGGATGTATAGGGAATCGTTCAGCCTCTGGACCGGGGCAATGTCCGGTGTGCCAAAATTTTCAGCATTGTAAGCGCGGCTCACGCACTCCCTGATTTCTTCATCCGAATAATCATCAAGGTATTCTTTTAAAATTAAAAAGGCCCGTTCCCGGTAATCCAGGCCAACCATTCCCATCAGCATTTTGCTGTCAAATAACACATTTTCACAGGGGACGAAGAGCCCTCCATCGGGCGATATACCCAGTTTGATCGCCTCCGCCGACGGAACCTGCCGGTAGTTTCCCCTGGTGCTTTCGTAAAGCATTTTTTACCTCCCGGATAAATTATAACGACATTAACATTAAACTATATAAACATCCCGTAGTAAAGAAGCATTTACAAAATACTGAAGAAGCGTGTAGGGAAATAATCTATATATTGTTAATTTATTTTTTTGTTTTTTACTGCTTTTATATGCGAAATTATGCTGAAAACATGACGGAACCCCGGCTTTGGCCAGTTATAAGTAAGGTTTCCCGGGAAAATGGGCAGAATGGTTATTAGCATTAGTTTACGGAGGATTTAATTTGTGAACAGATTTGAAGCGAGTAAACTGTTGTTCAGAGGGCGTAATTTCCGTCCCAGTTTTGCCCGCTGGAAAGAAAGGCGCGACAGGGGCGCCGTACTTCGCTATTTTTTACAGAAGCCCAAAGAAGACGCCAGAACCAGGATCGGCAAAATTGTGGACATTACCGGGGGGCTTTTACTGGTTTGGCTGGCTGGATTTCTTTTACTGCTGAACCTGACCCGCAAGCCAGCCGCCTCTTTTGCCTTTTCGCTTCTGCTGCTGGCCGCGGCAGCGGTATCGTTTAAAAAGGTTTCAGAAAAAAGGGATAAAAGGCGGAAAATCCAGCAGGGTTTCTGGCTGGCGGGGCAAAGGTTTATGGACGAAGTGCTGAGGTTAAATCCCCAAAGGGAGTATAAACCTTTTATCAGAGATATGCTCAACAGACTATCCGGTTTTCAGGAGCTGGCTTTAAGGGAGGATGGTAAGAAGGGGCTTAAATGGGATGACCACATTGATATGAAGGGGATTTATAAAGGCGTTCCCCTTGGCGTTAAATGCTTGCGCCCGGAAGGAGACAAGAAGATAACCCAGGAGGAAATCAGGTCTTTTTACGGCGCCCTGCAGGGAGAAGGATTGAAAAACGGCCTCTGTATAACCTCGGGAGAATTTGGCGCCGGCGTGATCCAGGTTGCCAGGGAAGCGGCCCGTAAAGGTATCAAAATAATGCTGGTGAACAGGTACGGGCTGATAGATCTGGCCAGGCAGGCCGGTTTCGGAGTTTTCGGAGAGGATGTGAACGCGTCCGGATTAAAGTTCACCCTTAAGAATATAAGTGAAAAAAACCTGGAGCTCTTCCTGGATTCGGCTTTTCGGACCAGGAAAAAAGCAAAGAGTTACTTTTTATACGGTCTGCTGCTTTACGGCGGGTATCTATTATTGAAAGAAACAACGTCATTCAGCCTGCTCTATCTTCTATGCGCCGCGTTAAATTTCCTGATGGGAGCGGGCAGCCTGCTGTTCGGCAAAACAATGGAGCAAATAGATCCCCTGGGAGGACTTGGAACAGAAAAGTAGGGAATAAAAGGCAGTGAAACAGGGATGCATCTCTGTTTCTGGTAACTTTTATCGTTACATGTTACCAGACAGCGGAATGGGGACACACCTCTATTTGGGGCCTGAATATTAGGCAGAGGTATGTCCCCGATTTAATTTACCATGCCGGAGGAGTGCTTTCGTCAACGCCGGCGAAGGTATAGCCCCTGGACTGTAAAAAATTAATAATTTCCGGCAGGGCCGCCACATCACTTTGGCGGCTTCTAATATAGTTTCGAACCGACTCTCCCGGGTTGTCCAGGTCAAGGCAAATCTCAGTTCCGTCGTGCATCAGGATTATAGGTGTTTTCTCCATTTTTTCTGTATTGATGACACCGTTTTTCACATTTTCAATGATTTGTTCCGGGCTGACGCCTTTGGGGTCCGAATCCGCGCTGGAGACATTCCAGTCCAGTGTTTTGTAGCCATTCTTGTCTAACAAATCAATAAATGTTTTTTTCATGCAGGATGACCCGCCAGGAGCCCTGTATATTTTGACCGGTTTTCCTCCCAGATCGGCTATTGTTTTATCGCACCGTTCAAGGTCGGCCAGAAATGCCCCGGGACTTTCATAAATCTTTTTATAATCGTGGCAGAAAGTATGGTTGACCACACTGTGTCCCTCACGCAGTATCCTCTTAAAGATCTCCGGGTTTTTTTCAATATTGCTTCCTATTACCACAAAGGTTGCTTTTACGCCGCTGTTTTTCAGGATGTCCAGGATCTGTTCAGTGAAGTGTGAGTTGGGCCCGTCGTCAAAAGTAAGGTAAACCTTCTTTGCCGGGTCCGGAACGATTTTTGGATTATCCTGGACGCCGGCCGTGGATTGTTGTTTAACGGGAAACAAAAGCCCGAGTGACGGCCCGGCGCAGCCGCTGAGCAGAACAGCCGCAGAAATTAATAGAATAGCTAACCTGTATTTCATTATTTAATCTCCTGATGTATACGGCCAAAGATTATCGAAAAGCATCAATTTTTGAAACAATTGATATGTTTCCTTGTTTTTTATAAAAGTCCTGCCGAAGACCCGGGTTTTTTCTGCCGGAAGTACTGTAAAAGTTTTTTTTGCATAAAATATTTGGCGGGAGGTATTATTGACATGCCCATAAAAAACA
>CAZPXL010000088.1:0-2404 GCA_964591005.1 uncultured Eubacteriales bacterium | reverse complement strand
TTTTTTTGCATAAAATATTTGGCGGGAGGTATTATTGACATGCCCATAAAAAACAGGATCAGGCACTGGCGGCAGGAGCTGGGCTATGAGGACTGCATTCAGTTTGCCGGGATAATAGGTTTTTCCGCCTGGATGGTGGAAAGGTGGGAAGAACAAAGAATACAGCCTACGCTTGAGGCCCTGTGCAAAGTCAGGGAAAGATTGCTGCCGCACTGCCACGGATTAAAACTGGAGGACCTGATAGACTATATTCCCGAGGATTAAAGGCCGGATAACTCCGGCCTTTCAGGTTATTGACAAAGACTCCATTCCAATCGGGGACATTCCTCGGCCTAAGAGTCAGGCCCCAAAAAGAGGTATGTCCCCGTTCCATGTTAGGTACTTGTCTTTGTCAGCGCCTGCTATTATGATTATATTTAGGAAACGATACCGGCGAACATATCATTTAAAATATGGGAGTATGTGAGCTATGGATTACGGTGAAAAGATTAATGTTCTGGCCGACCTGGTGAAAAAGTCATATCACACTTTGGCACTAACCGGAGCGGGCATAAGCACTGAAAGCGGCATCCCTGATTTTCGCAGTCCCGGCACGGGCCTCTGGACACAGTTCGACCCGATCAAGGTGGCGACCGTTTCCGCACTGAAGCGCGACCCGGCCACTTTTTATAAAATTAACCTTGACCGCTGGACCCGGTATACCGGGGTTGAGCCCAACGCTGCCCACTACGCCCTGGCCAGCCTGGAGAGGAAGCGCCTTCTGCACGGAGTGATAACACAAAATATTGACGGCCTGCACCGCAAAGCGGGCTCAAAACAGCTCTGGGAAGTGCACGGCCACCTGAGAACCTGCCACTGTATGGAATGTGAACAAAGCTACCCCCTGGATAACCTTGTTAACCAATTTAATGCCGGGACGAACCCGCCCCGCTGTCAGAAATGCGGCGGTGTGCTGAGGCTTGACGTGGTGCTGTTTGAGGATCCCATGGGAGAGGATTTTACCGGCGCAGTCCAGGCTATGTACAGATGCCAGCTGCTGATAGTCATAGGCAGCAGCCTTCAGGTATACCCGGTGGCAGCGCTCCCGGAACGGGCCAGGCAGCTTGCTATAATAAACAAAGATTCTACTCCCTGGGATGATCGTGCCGATATAGTAATCAACGATATGGCCGGGAGTGTCCTGACCGATCTTCTCGCAGCTATTGAAAAACTGTAAAATTGGTAATATAGACCTTCTTAAAGCTGCCTGAAACCGGGAAAAATAAAAAAGGTATTTTGTCACAGGGGAATTATTAAATAAGAAGAATATAATGGATTAGTTTTTATGTAATGAAACAGGAGGGGCCCCATGATACCCTTAAGAGACGATATTCCATCAAGCACCTTCCCGATTGTCAATTACCTCCTGATTGCCGTTAACCTGGCCGTCTTTGGTTTTGAGCTGTCATTGGGCAGGTCCCTGGACCAGTACATATATACACATGCCGTAATACCCGCACAGGTTGTCAGTGTCGGACTGACAGCGGACCAGTTTGTAAGAATGACAGTTACTATGTTTTTTCACGGGGGCTGGCTTCATGTGCTGAGCAATATGCTCTATCTCTGGATTTTTGGCGATAATGTGGAAGACCGCATGGGACATTTTAAATATCTTGTTTTTTACCTTATAACCGGCTATATTGCCACCTTCGCCCATATATTCTTCTACCCCCAGTCAAATACTCCCCTGGTCGGCGCCAGCGGAGCTATCGCGGGAGTCCTGGGCGCTTACCTGATCCTATTCCCCAGGGCCAGGGTGCTGACACTGATTTTCATCTTTATCTTTATCCAGGTTATCCCCATCCCGGCCCTGGTATTCCTTGGCTTATGGTTTATACTTCAGCTGTTAAGCGGCACTGCCAGCGCGTACGGCCAGGCTGCCCAGGGCGTGGCTTTTTGGGCTCATGTGGGAGGTTTCGTCGCCGGTATGCTGCTGGTAAAATTATTTGCCACGCGAAAGGCAAATATTAGATACTAAACAGAAAAGGATTAACTTTCACCTCTGTCGAATTTTTAAATAAACAGGGACGAGGTGATAAAAATGATCAAGTTTATCTGTGAATGCGGCAACCAGGATCCGGGTGGATTTGACACATATGTTTCTCAGAGCGACCTCTGCGACGTCCTGACCGTGGTATGTAAATGCTGCGGTGATATGAAGGAAGAATTTGTGGCGTGCGACAGGGGCACAATTTCACTGAAGAAGTAGCCTGCAAGACCCCGCAAAAAAGCGGGGTTTCTGTTATATGATTGAAATTATCAATGGTGTTATACCCGCCTGGCTGATATTTTTCTAACCTAATACACGCACCCGGAATAATATGTATAAAATTATTATTACCGGGGGTATGAGATTTGGGATGAT
>CAZPXL010000087.1:6602-8340 GCA_964591005.1 uncultured Eubacteriales bacterium | reverse complement strand
ACCTTGCAGTATGAGATGAGCTTTACGAACATACTGTATATGCTGGATCTGGCCGGTATCCCCATGCGTGCCGATGAAAGAAATGAAGAAAGTCCCCTGGTGATAGCGGGGGGGCCATGCGCGTTTAACCCTGAACCTTTGGCAGATTTTATTGACATATTTGTAATCGGCGAAGGCGAAGATGTGATTAATGAACTGCTGGATGTTGTGCTCGCGGGCAAGAGAAAAAAGCTGGGAAAAAAAGAAATTCTGCTTGTAGCCGCGGGAGTTCCCGGTATATATGTCCCTTCGTTGTATAAAGTTTGTTACCGGGAGGACGGGGCGTTTCTCAAGATCAGGCCGGCGCGCGAAGAAGCGCCGGAAAAGATAACCAAAAGAGTGGTTAAGGATTTTGACGCGGCTGCCTTTCCGCTTAAACCGGTTGTGCCATCCACTGAAGCTGTGCATGATCGAATGATGATAGAGGTCTTAAGGGGATGTACCAGGGGCTGCCGTTTTTGCCAGGCCGGCATAATCTACCGGCCGGTACGGGAGAAAAAACCTGAAACTGTACTGCGACAGAGTGCCGAGCTTGTTAAAAACACCGGCTTCGACGAAATCTCTCTCACATCCCTGAGTACCAGCGACTACAGCCCTGTCCTGGGAGTAATCAGGGCAATTGCCAGCGAACACGCCAGCCGGGGGGTTAACGTATCACTGCCTTCTCTGCGGGCTGACCATTTTTCAGTGGAGCTGGCCAAGGAAGTCCAGCGCGTGCGCCGCTCCAGCCTGACATTTGCGCCGGAGGCAGGCACACAGCGCCTCAGGGATGTGATTAATAAAGGAGTTACTGAAGAGGACCTGATGGAAGCTGCTGGGGCGGCGTTCAGGGAGGGGTGGCAGGCGGTAAAATTATATTTTATGATCGGCCTGCCCACGGAAACTGAACATGATTTGGACGGAATTGCGCAGCTGGCCAGGGGTGTGCTGGCCCTTGGCCGCAAAAACGGAGTTCCCCGCGGCCGGCTGAAGGTGACTGTAAGTGTCGCATCATTCGTCCCCAAGGCACATACCGTGTTCCAATGGGAACCTCAGGATTCCCTTGAATCCCTGAAAAGGAAACAAAGAGATCTGTCAGCCAAAACAAGGGAGCGGGGCCTAACGTTGAATTACCATGACGCCAACCTCAGCTTCGTTGAGGCTGTATTCGCCAGGGGCGACAGGCGTCTGGGCAAGGTGCTGGTAAAAGCTTTTGAATTGGGATGCCGGTTTGACGGGTGGTCGGAACATTTTAGCTTTGAACGCTGGCTTGAAGCCTTCCGTTTGTCCGGAATTGCCCCGGAGACATACGCTTACCGCCGTTACGGCTATGACGACCCGCTGCCGTGGGGCCACATTGACACGGGGGTTTCCAGGCAGTATCTTGTTCGTGAGCATCAACGGGCCCTGGAAGGCATCGTTACCCCGGACTGCCGGAGCGGACACTGTCCGGGCTGCGGGTTATGCCCGGCCCTTGAGGTAGAACCTTTTTATGCGGGAAGTGATTTTTGATGTCCAGGTACAGACTGATGTTCGCTAAAGAAGGTCCGGCTAAATATATCTCTCACCTGGACCTGATCAGGGCTTTTGAACGGGCGGCCAGGCGGGCCGGTCTTCCCATCGCGTTTACCCAGGGATTCAACCCGCACCCGAAGCTTTCCTTTGCAGCGCCGCTGGCGGTAGGTACGGCAGGAGAAGCGGAATTTGCGGATATGGAACT
>CAZPXL010000087.1:0-6502 GCA_964591005.1 uncultured Eubacteriales bacterium | reverse complement strand
AAGACGGGCGAAAAGAGAAAGTACGACATAAAGCCCGGTATTTTTGCGATGTCGGCCCGGATAAATAATGATATAATAGAGTTGCGGGCCGAGTTGAAAAGCGGCAGCAGCGGCAATGTCAGATTTGAAGAACTTGTTGCGGCTTTTATTGAGGACAGCGGGCTCCTGGCGCAGGAAAATTTTTCAATGTGCCGCGGCGCTTTGTTCGCCGCCGGGAAAAGTGCGCGGGAGATGCTGTGGTAAAAGTAATTTGAATAAATATAATGTTGTTGTTAATAGAGAGGAAAGGTTTTTATGCTGAAGGAGATTGTCGTTAACGTTGGCGAGGAAGAAACCAGGGTAGCCGTTCTTGAAGATAAAATACTTGTGGAAATATATATAGAGAGGTCTATCAACCAGCGGCTGGTAGGAAACATATTTAAAGGCCGGGTTGAAAATGTGCTGCCCGGCATGCAGGCCGCCTTTGTAAATATCGGGTTGGAGAAAAACGCTTTCTTATATGTTGAAGACGCCCTGCCGGCCAATTCACCGGATGGCGGAGGCCATGCCGGGTATACCTTGGGCGCTAATATTTGTGATATTTTAAAACAAGGGCAGGAAATTCTGGTACAGATAGTGAAGGAGCCCATTGGCACCAAGGGACCCAGGGTCACCACCCACATTACGCTTCCCGGCCGTTACCTGGTGTTGATGCCCACGGTGGATTATATAGGCATCTCAAGGCGGATCGAGTCAGAAAAAGAAAGGGAGCGGCTGAAGGACCTTGCTTCCAGGGTTAAACCGGAAGGAATGGGCGTCATTGTCCGCACGGTGGCAGAAGGCGTCGAAGAGGAAGAACTGCGCCAGGACATTGCCCTTTTGACCAAATTGTGGCGTAAAATATTAAGCAGGGCCGCCCACGGCACTGTGCCAAACGTGGTGCACCGTGATCTGGAACTGGTCCAGCGTATACTGAGAGATGTATTTACCGAGGATGTTGACCGTTTAATCCTCGACTCGCGCTACGAGTACGAAAAGGTGCTGGAACTGCAGGATATTTCCAACCCCCGTCTGAAGCTCAAAGTATTTTTGGACGAGCGCGAGAATATTTTTGAGGAATACGGTATCGAACAGGAAATTGAGAGGGCGTTAAATCACAAAGTCTGGCTGAAATGCGGGGGATACCTTGTTATTGACCAGGCTGAAGCGCTTACTGCAATTGATGTGAACACCGGCAAGTACGTGGGTACAACCAACCTGGAAGACACGGTGCTCAAGACCAACCTTGAAGCCGCGTGTGAAATTGCCCGACAGCTCCGCCTGCGCAAGATAGGCGGGATTGTTATTGTCGATTTTATAGATATGACCCAGGAAGCGCACCGTAACCAGGTGCTGCAGGTTCTGGAGGAAGAGGTTAAGAATGATAAAACCAAAACAAATGTCCTGGGCATTACCCAGCTTGGCCTGGTGGAGATGACTCGCAAAAAGGTGCGGCCCAGCCTGGCCGAGGTGCTTCAGAAACCCTGTCCGTATTGTGAAGGCAGGGGGAAAGTTCTTTCCGAGGAGACGCTGGGTATAAACTTCAAGAACCAGATTTACAATGCCGCCCGCCAGACTACGGCACAGACCATTCTGGTTGAGGCAAACCCGGTGGTGGCTGCGCGCCTGATCGGCAGCGGCGGGGCCAGCCTGCGCGACCTGGAGAACAAGACCGGCAAGAGCCTGTATATCCGTGGTTCCACCGGCCACCATATTGAATCTGTTACCATCCGTCCCCTTAACGATAATGAAGAAATCAAGGCTAACACGCTGCCTGTCAAGCCGGGTGAGGTCCTGGAGGTCAGGGTGGAAGAACCCCATGTGACAAATTTTCATGACGGCATCGCCAGGGTAAACGGTTTTATCCTGGATATTGAAGGCGCCGCCGCCTTTGTCGGGGAAACTATTCCGGTGGAGGTAAGCAAGGTTTACCGCACTTACGCCAAAGCGCGCCCGGTGAGGATATAAACAACCCCTAAAAGGAAAAAACTATTATCACAGGATTTACATGATTTTAAGGATTAACAAGATTAAAAAATTTTATTAATACGTAAATGGTTCCAGATTGCTGAATTTCATTAGTCCTAGTGATTGTAAATGGAAACATCAGAATTTGTGCAGTTTAAATCTTGTTAATCAGATTAATCCTGTTAATCTTGTGAAAATTTTTTGTTTAAGAGATCTTGTCTGTACGTTCGCGGTGATATTGACAAATAAAAGTTGTATGTTAAAATGTTGTATTGTAGGTATTTCAATAGGATTTATGGTACCGCGCGGAATTGGTCTTGTAAAAAGAGGGTTTGCTTTTTGCCCCTACCTGTTTCCGGCGTGTCCCGAATAAGGGGGTTATAATATGTATGCTATTATTGAGTCTGGCGGCAAACAGTACCGTGTTCAGGAAGGCGATACGCTGAATCTCGAGAAACTGCCCGCCGAAGCCGGTGAAAACGTCGAAATAGACAAGGTCCTGGCTGTTGTGAACGGTGAAGAAGTTAAAATCGGCACTCCCCTGGTACAGGGCGCCAAGGTAATCTTAAAAGTACTCCGCAACGGAAAAGACAAAAAGATTATCGTTTTCAAGTTTAAAGCCAAGAAAAACTACCGGCGCAAGCAGGGTCACAGGCAGCCCTTTTCCCGGGTGCTGGTTGAAAAAATTGAATCCTGAAAGTAATTTTTTGGAATAGGAGAGGTGATATACTTTGGCACATAAGAAAGGTGTAGGCAGTTCACGTAACGGCCGTGACTCCAAACCCAAAATGCTTGGAGTAAAAAGAGCGGACGGACAGTTCGTTTTAGCCGGAAGCATTCTTGTGCGGCAGCGCGGCACCAAGATCCACCCCGGCCGCAATGTTGGTATCGGCTCCGATGACACTTTGTTTGCCAAGATTGATGGTCTGGTAAGCTTTGACCGGTTAGGCCGCGATAAGAAAACTGTCAGCGTGATTCCGGAGACAGTCGCTGTATCGTCATAAAATATGATTTTGCAGTATTACAGGTGACCAACAAACACTGCTTTCATACCGCAAGGTTTGAAAACGGTGTTTTTTATTTCTTTGAAACAAGGGGAAACAAGGGGACGTTCTTTTTGTTTCACTCGTTTTATTAAAAGGAATCCCGTTATTAGATTTTCCATTTTAAAGGAAAAGAAGTAAGGTTTGTCGAAGAATTTCAAGGCCTGAAAGGAGTTGGTGAAATATGGATCCGGAAAAGCTTTTAGAGGTGATCCAGGTACAAAGACACGATTTTTTAAATCACCTTCAGGTTATTTCAGGCTTCCTGCAGTTAAATAAACCTGAACGCATACGGGAATATATTGAACTTGTTACGATTGAAATGAGAGTAATGGGCCAAACAGCGCGGTTAAAAATACCCGCGGTCACTGCCGCCCTTTTAGTGGGGTTTAATGAAGCCGCAAAATATCAAGCTGAAATGGAGCTGACGGTTAATTCCAACCTGGATCAATGCACCGTGCCCGGACCTGTGGTTGGGGAGGCGCTGGAGAACGTCCTGCACTGTTATTTTAAAAATTTGTCCTCGCCTGAATCAGGCGAAAGAAATTTTGTGATCAGGATCGTTGAAAGCGAGGAGGAATATGTCATTTGCCTTTGCAGCCCGGCTTACTGCATAGATGACCCGCTGTTGTTCAAAAAGGATCTTGAACCAGTGAGGGAGCAGTTAAATAAACATGGCGGTCAGCTAAATATTGAAATTTCCAGGGAAATTGCCGATATCTTTTTAAATTTCCCCGGAAAAAGGGAAGGAAATGGGCAAACTACAGGTTGAAGGCGGTCAGTGTTACACTGCCGTGTTTATTTAGCTTTTGAATACTTACATAAACTGAATTTACGAGCAGGTGATTTCTATGTTTTTTGATAAGGCCAAGATCTATGTCAAAGGCGGTGACGGCGGAAACGGCTGCGTCGCCATGCGCAGGGAGAAGTATGTCCCGGAAGGGGGGCCCTGGGGCGGTGACGGCGGCCGGGGCGGAGATATTATCTTCAGGGCTGACGAGGGCCTGCGCACCCTTGTTGATTTTCGCTACAAGCGCCATTATAAAGCGGACCGCGGCCGGCACGGGGAAGGTAAAAATATGTATGGGGCGTCCGGTGAAGACATGGTCGTACGGGTGCCGGCGGGTACCCTGATCAGGGATGACGATACGGGTGAAATCATCGCCGACCTGGTCAAAAACGGGCAGGAGGTAGTGGTAGCCCGCGGCGGACGCGGTGGCAGGGGCAACGCGCACTTTGCCACCCATAACAACAAGGCGCCCAAAATGGCGGAAAAAGGTGAACCGGGCCAGGAGCGGTGGTTGAACATGGAGCTCAAGCTGTTGGCAGATGTGGGCCTGGTAGGTTTCCCCAACGCGGGAAAATCAACCTTGATTTCCCAGGTATCAGCGGCTAAACCTAAAATAGCGAATTATCCTTTTACCACTATTACACCGAACCTCGGCGTTGTCAGGGTTGACGAAGGGCGGAGTTTTGTGATGGCCGATATACCCGGTCTGATTGAGGGCGCTCATGCCGGTACCGGTCTGGGGCATGATTTTTTAAGGCATGTTGAGCGGACCCGCCTGCTTATTCATGTTATCGATACCGCGGGCAGCGAGGGCCGGGATCCGGTGGATGACTTCCAGGTGATGAAAAGGGAATTATCCCTTTACAACCCTGTCCTGGGAGGTATGCCCCAGGTTATCGCCGCCAATAAAATGGACCTGGACGATTCAGGTAAAAACCTGTCCAGATTGAGAGAGTCTTACGGCAGTGATTACGAGATATTTCCGGTTTCAGCCGCCACCGGCGAAGGCCTGGATAAGCTGATTTACAGAGTAGCCGAGCTTGTTGAAAAGATCCCCATCAAAGAGCCTGAGGCCACGCCGCTTCCGGTCGTGCACAGGGCCGAGCCTCGTTTCAATGTTTATAACGAGGAAGGTATTTATATCGTCAGGGGTAAAGAAATCGAGCGCCATGTAGCCATGACCGACATGGAAAACGATGAAGCGGTAGAACGCCTGCAGTGGATCGTCAAGCGGATGGGGATCGAGGAGGAACTAAAATCGGCAGGCATAAAAGAGGGAGACACGGTCAAAATCGGGAAGTTTGAATTCGAGTTTATCGAGTAATCTGGCTCTTCAATTGGATATGGTGCTATGGTATACTTTTCCCATAAACATTGTTTGTAATAATAAGTTAGCGGAATTATTGCCCAAGTTTAATAGTTCAGGTGAGGCATATGAAAGAAAAGAAGCGTAATTTCAGCTCTGTTAAAAGGATTGTGGTTAAGGTTGGCTCCAGTTCAATAGCATATTCCACCGGAAAGCTGAACCTGTACCAGATTGAATGCCTGGTCAGACAGCTGTCCGATCTGCATAGCCAGGGGAAAGACGTGATCCTTGTTTCTTCCGGCGCTATAGGAACAGGTGTCGGCAAGCTGGGACTGTCCGGGCGTCCCCGGACAATACCGGCCAAACAGGCTGCCGCCGCGGTAGGCCAGGGTATACTGATGCACATTTATGAGAAGTTTTTTTCAGAGTATGGGGTTACCGCCGGACAGGTCCTGCTTACCAGGGAGGACTTTTCAGACAGGCGGCGCTTTTTGAACGCGAGAAATACGCTGCACGCGCTGCTTCAATTTGGTGTTATACCTGTGATAAATGAAAATGATACCGTGGCAGTTGACGAGATCAAGCTTGGTGAAAACGACACCCTCTCGGCCCTCGTGGCCGGACTCGTAGACGCTGAACTGCTTGTTTTGCTTTCCGATATCCAGGGACTGTACACAGCCGATCCGCGGAAAGACCCCGATGCTTGCCTGATCCGGGAGGTTACAGAAATAACACCTGAAATCGAGGCGCTTGCCGGCGGTACCGGCAGCAAGCTGGGAACCGGCGGCATGGCGACAAAAATATCGGCTGCCAGGATAGCCGCCCACTCCGGGGTATCCACGGTACTGGCATGCGCCTCGGAGAAGGATATCGTCCTGAAGGTTGTTGCCGGGGAGCAGGTTGGGACTGTGTTTTTGCCTTACAGCAACAAGCTTGAGAATAAGAAACAGTGGATTGCGTACAGCGCGTCGGTATGCGGGAGAATACTGGTTGACGAAGGTGCCGCTGCGGCTCTGGTCAAACAGGGTAAAAGCCTGCTGCCCTCGGGTGTTACGGGAGTGGAAGGCCTTTTTGAAATGGGCTGCACGGTCAGTATAATCGGGCCGGATAACGTGGAAATTGCCAGGGGGATAACCTGTTATTCCGCGGCTGAAATTGACCAGATAAAAGGAGCCCAGTCCAAAGAAATATCCCGCATTCTCGGATATAAGGACTATGACGAGGTTGTGCACAGAAACAACATGGTGCTTAATCAATAATCCATGCGCTTGTTTATTGAGTTTTGCTTGCTTTTACAACAAACAGAAAGTACAATTTCTTTATGAATACAGAGATAGCTGAACAACGGCGCCTGGGTATTATGGGCGGAACTTTTGA
>CAZPXL010000086.1:0-8362 GCA_964591005.1 uncultured Eubacteriales bacterium | reverse complement strand
CCGGGATTAAGCTCATTTAAGATAATTGCCAATGAGTATGGTTCCGCTCCGCTGGAACAGGCCGCGCTCCATATATTAAGGCTTTTTCTTTCAGCCAGCAGGGGCGGGATGATTTTTTTCTCCAGGATATCGAAAATGGTTTTGTCCCTGAAAAACTCTGAAACATTAATTGTCAGAGTGTCCAGAAATTCCGCATATGCCCCGCGGTCCGCAGCTAAAAGTTTAAAAAAACCTGCGTAATCACCTGAATTAACATTCTTATTGACCATCAGGTTGTCAAGCCGGCGTTTAATTTGGTTTTCTTTATACGAGTTAAGATCAAGTTCGAAACTGCCGCGAACTTTCTCTTTAAATAATGAAAACTCCATTAAATCACCTTCACTTGCATACCTACCGTCCGTATTAAAACCTGCCCGTTAACTGTATCAAGAATCATTGTCCGGCCCTTGCCGCCGCCCACCTCTTCCGACTGTATCCTGATACCCAGCCCTTTCAATATAAGCCTGGTTGTTACAATATTGCGCTCACCAATATTCAGCATAAATTTATCATTTGACCCTGAGAACATTTGGGCCCCTCCGGCCATCTTGGCCTGGAGGTTGTTGACCCGGCCGCCCCGGCGCTTTATCTCCGATATCAGAAGCGGTATGCCCAGGTCGGCAAACTTGGCGGGTTTAGTCACTTCATTGAACAAGGTGCTGTCGGGAAGCATGATATGCAGCAATCCGCCGACCTTTGTCATGGGGTCGTATAACGTAAGTCCGATGCATGAGCCAAGACCCATTGTAATCAAACGGTCCGGTTGGCCTGAAACCTTCAGTTCGGCAATACCTACATGGATTTCGGCAACGGGCGCTGCTGGTCTCAGCTCGCTCCCCCGCACCGGTAAATCCTGCATTCAAATCACCTTACTTCCGCAAATTGTTGGCCAAACCAAACATCTCATCAGCCGTGCTCATAATGCGGGCGCTAAAACTGTAAGCGCGCTGGGCTTCGATCAGGCTCGCCATCTCCTCCGTAAGATCTACGTTTGACGCTTCCAGGCAGCCCTGCCTGATCGTGCCAAAACCATCACTTCCGGGGACCCCTTCCAGTGCTTCACCTACTGCTGAAAAGAGGTTTTCCCCTTCTGCCTTCAGCGCAGAAGCGCTGCTGAACTTATAAATCTTAATCTGTCCCGCCTCTGTGATATCTCCCGCGTCATTAACACTGATTTTGCCGTCGGCGGCTATATTGAAGTCCAACGAACCGGGAGGTATCTGTATCCCGTCCAGTATATAACCGGAAGGGGTTGTCATATTACCGCCTGCATCAAGGCTGAAAGTTCCGTCGCGGGTATATCGTTCCTCTCCTCCAGGCAGGACTACCTTGAAGAACCCTTCTCCAAAAACAGCGAGATCCAGCGGCCTCTGTGTTTCAAGCAGAACTCCGGGCTTTAAATTATTTGCTATCCCGGACACTGCT
This sequence comes from uncultured Eubacteriales bacterium, assembly GCA_964591005.1. Taxonomy (GTDB): domain Bacteria; phylum Bacillota; class Desulfotomaculia; order Desulfotomaculales; family Pelotomaculaceae; genus Syntrophopropionicum. Next base: position 6,898 of record CAZPXL010000086.1, on the reverse strand, counting down.
ACACCGCCCCCGACCATGGGCTTACCCTGGTCCTGATTGCCCGGGTCAACTGGAATACCGCTAGCGGCAAGTTCCTGGCCCACAAGCTCGGAAAAATCAGCCCGGCTTTTTTTATAGCCCGTGGTGTTCACATTGGCCAGGTTATTGGCAATGGTATCCGTTTTCGTTTGCAGAGCGTTCATTGCTGATGCCGCTCCGGAAATAGCCCGCAGCATAAATTACACCTCTATCCTAAAAATAATCCTAATAAACACATTGGCAGGATTTACAGGATTTAAATAATTTAAGAATAAATATATTTTCACAGGATTCACAAGATTATCAAGATTAATTAGATTTAATTAATAAAATTTTAAATATGTTTTTAATAAAAGAATTTTATTTAAATTTTTAATCCTGTTAATCGATTTTTAAATCATGTTAATCCTGTCAGATTTTTTAATCTTCTACCTGATGCTACCTACCTGGTTTACCGCCTTGTTGAGAATTTCATCATAGTTCTGTATTATTCTCTGGTTAGCCTCATACGCGCGCATTACAGATATTAATTGAGCCATTTCGTCAATTACATTAACATTGGACATCTCCAGTTTGCCCTGGACAACAGTCGTGGCCGCAGCTCGTTTTTCACTGCCCTCAAGCCCCGTAAAAAGGCCTTCGCCCGCTTTGCTGAGACTGTTTAAATCGTCAAATTCAACCAGGCGCAGCTTGTTCACAACCGTCCCGTCGACGTCAACCGAACCATCCGGAGAAACAGTGAACTTATCACTGCCCACTTTTAATGCACCTGCCTCGCCGAGCACCCGGTATCTTCCGTTGAGCGTAAGGTAACCTTCCTGATCAACTTTAAAAAACCCGCAGCGGGTGTAATAGACTTTATCCGGATCCTCCGGTGTGGAAGTGCCCACTACGAAAAATCCGGCCCCTTTAATCGCCATATCAGTCGAATTTCCCGTTTCCTGAAGCGCACCGGATGTATAATCAGTTGAAGTACCCGCAATTAAGGACCCGGTTCCCAAAGAACCAATTGTCGCGTCCGGATTCTGTAAAGGCAGCCCGTCTTTGCGTTTCGGCCCTCCCTGCTCAATCAGCAGTTGTTCCGGAAAACTTCGGAGCAATAGCTCTTCTTTTTTATAACCCGGCGTAGCAGCATTTGCCATGTTGTTAGAAATATTTTCGACCTTGGCCTGCTGGACGTTCATACCAGTTGTAGAGCTATACAAACCTCTAAGCATTTTAAACCTCCTTCGATAACATGTCACACAACATAATGAAGTCGTAATCAATAAGCTTCCTGCTCCAGCTTGCTTCTCAACCTGTTCAGAGCTCTGGTATGCAGCTGGCAGACCCTCGACTCGGAAACGTCCAGGACCTTCCCGATTTCTTTTAACGTCAGTTCCTCCTGGTAATAAAGCGCGAGGACAGTGCGGTCTTTTTCCGGCAGTTCCTCAATAGCTTTTATCAGAAGCTGCTTGCTCTCTTCCTTCTCAATCATGTCCAATGGATCAGGACTGTCAGAATCCTGAATCATATCCCCCCACCTCACTCGTTCACCATCTGCTACCGACACCGTCTCATCAAGGGAAGACAGGGAAAGAAGGTTTACCTGCCCTTCCAGCTTATACAGCTCTGATACCGTTATTCCCATAGCCTCGGCCAGCGCCTCATGGCTGACCTTCTCCCCAAGCTCCTTCTGCAGCCTTTCCTTGGTTGCGTTCAGGAGCTGGATTTTCTGCCACAAGGTACGGGGAATCCAGTTCAGCTTTCTTATTTCGTCAATCATGGCCCCGCGTATCCTGTTGTACGCATAAGCCTTAAAACTGACACCCAGGTCAGGGTTGAACTTTTCAACGGCTTCCAGGAGACCAAAAACACCGTAACTTTCCAAATCCTCCTGGCCTATAAAAGAAGGTAATTTTACCGCCAGCCGACCGGCGAGATATTTTACAAGAGACAGGTAAGCCAACACAATTTCATTTTTTAGCTCTGCGTCTCTGGACTGGCGATATTTTCGCCAAATCTCATCGGTGACAGCCATTTATTCACACTCCCTGTGATTTATATTCTGCAACCTTGCTTAGAGTAAATTAATTAAAACGCCTTTGCTCGGACATCTTCATAAAAGTGTACCGGACAATTAAATCCTGCTGGCTGCGGCTGATCCCTGTGAACTGTACAGCTAATTTATACAGTTTGAGGTTCTCATCCGGCCATGTCCTCACCACTGTGCCGCTTATTTCCAGGTATTCCGGTTCTTTCTTCAGCGGAATCATAATTTTCAGCAGCAGTTTGGTATCTACCTCAAAGTTTTTTTTGTGCAGCAGCCGTATACCACCGCCGCTGATATCAAGACTGCTGCATTTCGTAAAAACCGCATGTTTGCCGCTCTCAGGCATTTCGGCGCATAATACATCAAGCAGTGTCGATATTCTGACAAACTGCCTCAACTGTACTCGTTTATATTGTTCAGGCAGAGTAATCACATACATGGGTATGTTGTCATAACGCCACCCGATTACTTTAGCGCTGAACTCATACCTTGAACCTCCAGATATGAAAGACAATACAAGGTGGTCGTCTTTCTTCAAAACAAGAGGGTTTGTTCCCTTGGTCGGAATAGAGATCAGCAATTCAGAGTCTGTTATATCCTGAATGCTGGCAAGATACCAGTTATCCCGGCTTTCCAAATTCGCCACGTGGATCTTCTGGTTAATCTGAATCTCTATATTTTCAGCCAATATTAAACCTCCTAGCTGAATAAACCCATTAGCTTGATCCAGAATCCTTCCTTGGATGCCAAGCGGCTGCCACCGACAAGGAGTTCGGCAATCCTGGTGATACTCCGTGAAGCAGGTGAATTATGGTTCGTTATGTAATAGGGCTGCTGGCTCTTCACTGCCTGGGTAACTGATTTATCATCGGGTACCCATCCAAGAAAGTTGATTTTTATGTCCAGGAAACGGCCGGTGGCCGTGGAAATCCTGCCCAGCGTGCGCATAGCCTCGTTTCTGTCCGCCGCGCGGTTTACCACCACGTTAACTTCCGAATGCAGTTTAAAATTGGCCAGAATTTTAATCAGGGCATAAGCATCAGTCAGTGAAGTCGGCTCCGGTGTAACCACAATAATAACTTCCTCGGCAGCGGCGACAAAACCAAGCACGTTTTTATTAATTCCAGCGCCGGTATCAATAAGTACAATTTCATCCTTGTTGACAAACTGGTTGAACATCCTGAGCAGCTGCTGGCGCCGGGAACGGTCCAGGTTGGCCATTTCCAGAAAACCCGAACCCCCGGAAATTACCCTGATGCCAAGCGGACCCTGAACGGCAATTTCATCTAAAGTCATGCCGCCATAAAGAACTTCAAAAAGGCTGTATGGGGGTACTATCCCCAGTAATACCTCCGCGTTAGCCAAACCCAGGTCCGCGTCAAAAACAGTCACCCGGTTGCCCATTTTAGCAAGACAAAGAGCTAAATTAACAACTATGGACGTCTTGCCGACGCCGCCCTTGCCGCTGGCCACGGCTATAGCCCTGGGACCCCACAAAGCGGTGTCATTTTTTATTACATTGTCGTAATAACTTCGACCTGTCTTAGGTTGCCATAATTTCATCGGGGTCTACCCCCTTGAACAATAATTTAGCGATTGCCTTCGGGTTTGCATCACTTATGTCGTCGGGTATTTTCTGGCCGCTGGACAGATACGCCACGGGAGCCCCGGTTTCTAAAACCAGGTTTAAAATTGAGCCGTGGGTTTCTGTTTCATCAACCCGGGTAAAAATAAACTTGGTAAAACCAATTCTTCGAAATTCACCGGCCGTTTTTATCAAATCCCTGTTTTTTGTTGATGCGTTCAAAACCAAAAAGTTCTCATGAGGCTCGCTCAATACACTCAGGAAACTCTTCAATTCCAGTATCTGCCCGGCATTCCAGGCTGAACGGCCATCGGTGTCAATCAGAATAAAGTCTTTGTCGTTATGACTTTCCAATATTTTAATAAGCTCAGCGGGAGTCATGGCTGCTTCAACCGGAACATCCAAAAAATTACCATAGGCCTGCAGCTGATCAAAACTTCCGATCCGGTATTTACTAACCCCCACCAGGGCTATCTTCTTGTTTTCAAAAATTTTAAAACGAGTAGCCAGTTTGGCCAGGCTGGTTGTCTTACCTCCGCCGGGAGGACCCAGGAATGTAAATATCCTGTTGCTGCACCCGCCGTTATAGACCGGCTCAAGAAAACTCGCCACTTGTTTTACAAGAGAAAAATAAACGTTTTGGTGAGGCGTGTCTTTACCGACACCAGTTGAAGCAAGCAATTTTTCAACGATATCATTACCTATATCCATGTCCAGGAGAGTCTTTCTCCACTTAGGACCGGGATCACCGTTTGAACCGGCTTTAATCACATTGTCAACCATCGCATCGAAAAGTTGCTTTCTTTCTTCTTCAGGCTCGTCCATATCTTCAATAATTGACCAGTTAGACGCCCTGTCTTCAGTTAAATCTTTTTTTAATTCCCGGGATAGAAGATCGGAATTCTTTTGATCCGCATCCCTTTTGGCGGCAATATACGCTTTTCTGGCCCTGTTAATTTCACTATGTCTCCCCGCCGGAAGGACCCTGGCCCGTTCTCTGGCGGCGTCAATTTCTCCGGCGGATTCACTGCCCGCTGTAACAGCCATCTGGGCAGGCGGGCAGCCAACACTTAATTGGATTTCGGGATTGTCATCCAACACAGCGGTGACTTCGAGAAGACGCGGTGAAAAGAGTCCGATCAGGCCCTTGGCAGCAACTTTGTAACTGCTGACAATTACCGCGTCAGATCCCAGATCCTGTTTGATCAGCCGGATGGCCTCCTGCATTTCCCTTACCAAGTAACGTTTAATTTTCAATCAAGCATCACCGTCCCAATGGCCTCGACTTCAATATTCGGCACTATCTCGTTAAGAGAAAGAACCGCCACGTTTGGCAGGAACCTCTCTGATAACCTTCTAAAAGGCAGCCTGGCCCTGGAAGAACACAGCACTACCGGCGGGAGACCCTTTAAGGTTAACTTTTCCATTGATTCCTTCAGTTTGTTCAATATCTGCCTGGCAATGCCCGGTTCCAGCACCGGGTAGGAACCAAGCTGGGTCTGTTCTATAGAATCAACAATCATCTGCTCCAGCTTAGGGTGGAGGGTTAAAACAGAAATTTTTGAATCAGTGCCAAGATACTGGTGACAGATGGTCCTGGCCAGCGATTGCCTGGTGTACTCGGTCAAATAGTCAGCATCCTTGCTGATCCTGGACCCGTCAGCCAAGGCTTCCATGATACTTGACAGATCGCGTATGGGGACTCTTTCCCTGAGCAGGTTTTGCAGTATTTTTTGGACCTCGCCCAGGGTTAAAAGGTCAGGTACCAGCTCGTCCACTACCACCGGGTTCCTTTCCTTGACGACGTCTATCAGTTCTTTGACTTCCTGCCTGCCCAGCAGTTCATGGGCGTACCGCTTGATTACTTCCGTGATGTGAGTCACCAGGACCGTTGAGCAGTCCACCACGGTAAAACCGTCAAGCTCCGCCTGATCCCGGTCTCCCGGCGATACCCACCAGGCAGGCAGGCCAAATGTGGGCTCCGTGGTAGCAATACCCTTTATCGCCAGGTCCTGTCCGAGCGGGTCCATAGCCAGGTAATTTCCGGGCATCAGTTCCCCTGAAGCAATCTCAGCGCCCCGCAGCTTAAAGGAATATGCGTTTGGATTAAGCTGCAGGTTATCCCGGATCCGGATCGGCCGGACGTAAATGCCCATTTCCCCGGCGCACTGCCGCCTTACAGCAGCGAGCCGCTGCAGCAGGTCGCCGCCCTGCTTTTCATCAGTCAGGGGGATAAGGTTATATCCTATTTCTATCTCAAGAGTATCCACCTGAAAATATGTGAATACATTTTCCGGCTCTCTCTTTTGCTCCTGGGCCTGCTGCGCCGCAGTCCGCTCCCTGTCCAGAACTTTTTTTCTCTTATCCTTCTGAATCATATTATATGAATAATATCCCATGCCTCCGGCCATAGTCAGAAACAAAATATTGGGCATGGCGGGGATCAGTCCCAGTATGAAAAGGATGCAGGCGGTTATAATCAGAACCTTGGGAAAGTTAGTAAACTGGCTGGACAGGTCCTTGCCAAAACTTGCCTCGGATGTGGACCTTGTCACCATGATACCGGCAGCTGTTGAAATCAGCAGCGCCGGTAGCTGGGTAACCAGGCCGTCACCTATGGTAAGTATTGTATATGTTTGTATCGCCTCAAGCAGCTCCATATTTTTTTGGGCCACACCTATTACAAAGCCGCCCAGGATGTTGATCATTATAATTATTATGCCGGCGATGGCGTCACCTCTGACAAATTTACTGGCGCCGTCCATAGCCCCGAAAAAATCCGCTTCCCTCTGCAGGCGCTTCCGCCTGTCACGGGCCTCCTTCTCGTTAATCAGGCCGGCGTTAAACTCCGCGTCGATACTCATCTGCTTGCCCGGCATGGCGTCCAGGGTAAACCTGGCGGCAACTTCGGCAACCCTGCCCGCGCCGTTGGTTATCACCACGAACTGGATTACCGTGATAATGATAAAAACAACCATGCCCACGACATAATCCCCGCCGACCACAAAATCCCCAAAAGCCGCGATAACGTTACCGGCGGCGGCATCGCTCAGGATCAGCCTGGTTGACGAAATATTAAGGGCCAGCCGGTAAAGGGTGGTTACCAGCAGCAGCGACGGAAAAACCGAAAACTGAAGCGGCTCTATGGTGAACATGGTTATCAGCAGGATAACCAGGCCCAAAGTTATGCTCAAAGTCAGCAGGATATCCAGAAATCCCGGGCTTAAAGGAATAATAATCAGCAGGACGATACCAATAATCAA
>CAZPXL010000085.1:0-8407 GCA_964591005.1 uncultured Eubacteriales bacterium | reverse complement strand
GCCACCAGCAGGTGGGCGTCCGTGAAATAAGGGGCGTTGACCGGCACCAGCTTAATCTGGCAGGGCCACTGGTTCAGCTGCGATGTCATCTGGCAGGCATAACCCGCCGCGCCGCCGGCCGGCACATCTGCGTCTTTTCTTTCGATAGCCCGCGCCTGGGTGCCCGGGCAGCCGCAGGCGAGTGTCTCGTTACCGCCGGGCTTTTGGCTTTCCATGTGTTTTTTTACAGCTTCTTCGTCAAAGGCATCAGCCTCGCGCTCTTCCAGGGCTATGGCCCCGGCCGGACACTCGGGCAGACATGCTCCCAGTCCGTCGCAGTAGCTGTCTGATACAAGCTTAGCTTTACCGTTGACGATCTGCAGGGCTCCTTCGTGGCAGGCATCGACACATAGCCCGCAGCCGGTACATTTCTCTTCATCGATCTTGACGATTTTCCTTTTCATAAAGAAACCCTCCTCAATAAAGTTTTGCTTGCAGCCTTTGTGAAGTTATTCTATTATATTGTAGAAATAATTTCGGTAACCATGGTTACCGAAAGCAGGGGTGAACAAAAATGTTCAGAAAATGGATAAATGTTTTATCCAAATGTGAATTATTCAGGGGGATAACACCGGAAGAACTCAACATTATCTTTGGATGTCTTAAACCCAGGGTGAGCAGCTATGAAAAGAACGACTGGGTGGCCGTCGCCGGCGAAAAATTTAATGGGCTGGGGATAGTCCTTTCCGGCGAGGTGGTTGTCGCCAAGGATAACGCGGCGGGCAGCAGGGTCGTGATGGCGGTAGACGGCCCCGGTGAGATGTTCGGTGAAATGTCCGCTTTTTCAGGAGATGGATTGTGGCCTGTCACGGTGATGGCCAGGTCCGCGTGCACGGTCATGTTTTTACCGGCGGGTAAGATTGTCTGCAACTGCGAAAGGTTATGCGCCAGCCACAGGCAACTGATCACTAACATGCTTGAGATCGTTTCCGGTAAAGCGCTCATGCTGCACCGCAAGCTGGAATACCTGTCAATTAAGAGCTTGCGGGGGAAAATAAGCTCTTTCCTGCTCGAGCAGCAAAAGAGGACCGGCAGGGCCACTTTTATGATGCCCATGAAGCGGAACGAGCTTGCCGACTTCCTGAATGTTACCCGCCCGTCCTTATCCCGGGAGATGTCCAGGATGAGAGAAGAGGGGGTTATAGAATTCCACAGGGATTCGGTAAAAATCAAGGAACCAGAGGCATTGAAAAGCATGGCTCAATAGTTTCAACAGCATTCTACTCCATTTATTGTAAAATTTAATAAAAATAAAAGAAATATTAAATAAAAATTTAATCTTTATCATATATTGTTTATTTGAGTTGTTTTATGACAATAAAATCCAAGGGGGTTTGGGTTTATGAATAAGGGAGAACTCAAATGGATGATTAATGAGTTAAACGAAAAGAATACTGTAATCAGGGGCTTTGCGCAGATGGCGTTGGAATGCGATCACCCTGTCTGGGCCAAAAAGCACATCTCTTCAATTATCCAGCAGATCGATAAAATAACTGCCCTTACCGCCATAATATCAGACCTCTATCTTGGAGGTAAAGATGACGGCTTTGACAGCGATGGCTTAAGCCGGGACAGAACGGAGGTTCTTAACAGCCTGATTTACGGAAAGAAAAACACCAGATTTCATTAGCGGCCTTATCCCGCAAAACACCTTAACTATATAAAGTAATTTTCAAGATGCAAAAATAAATCTCTTTTATCATATTTGCTTAAGAGGTTTATTTTTTTGTTTTCATTTGATAGAGTAAGTCAAGGCTTTTAGAGAAAGGAGCGGGTAACAATAAGCAGGTATATTGTTGGAGTGATTGGCGGCGGCGAAGATGTTTTACCGGAAAATTATGCGCTGGCCGGCCGTTTGGGCGGGCTGATCGCCAAAGAGGGATGGGTGCTGCTGAACGGGGGCCGGCCGGCCGGTATTATGGAAGCTTCAGCCAGAGGGGCGAAGGATAGCGGCGGCCTGACTATCGGTGTCCTGCCCGGCGGCAGCAGCCGGGAAGCCTCCGCTTACATAGACATAGCCATCGTTACCGGCATGGGCAGCGGGCGAAACAATATAAATGTTCTGACAAGCGATGTGATTATCGCCCTGCCTGGAAAAGCCGGCACCATATCCGAGATTGCGCTTTCCCTGAAGAACGGGAAAAAGGTGATATTATTGAACTTTGATACCGGACAAATTTTTAATGAGTACAGGGAAAAGGGCTTACTGAAATCAGCGGGCAGCCCCGAAGAAGCGATCCGGATCATCAAAGCCGGGCTGCTTTCAAATAATATGTAACAGTCATAATAAAAATAAATATTGCACATTTAATGGAAATCGTGTAAAATGGTACTTGTTTCTTTGAACTGTGACCTTTTTACGCCACCAAAAGCTTTGACATTTAATGGGGTTATCGCTTTGACAAGCGATTGCCCTTTTGTTTTTTTAAAAAGATACATGGTGTTTGATGCTTTTTCAGGTATGTGAGGGTAAGGGAAGAAACAAGATGGATATGATATAAGTAAACATTCCAAGTCGTAAAGGGGAAGAGGAAATTATGAAAACATTCAATGATTTTGGCTTAAGCGAACCTGTGATTAGGGCTCTCAAACATATGGGTTTTGAAGAAGCGACGCTCATACAGGAACAGTCTGTCCCACCGGGTCTGCAGGGCAAAGACCTGATCGGGCAGGCACATACCGGGACCGGTAAGACAGCGGCCTTTGGAATCCCGATGGTTGAGTTTTTTGATGTAGAGAGAGAGCAGATACAGGGGGTTGTCTTAACGCCCACCCGTGAACTGGCCATCCAGGTTGCCGAGGAACTAAACAAAATTGGGCAGTTTAAGGGTATACACACGTTGCCGATCTACGGCGGCCAGGATATCCTGCGCCAGATCAGAGCGCTGAAAAACAGGCCTCATATTATTGTGGGCACACCTGGCCGGCTGATGGATCACATGAGGCGAAAGACGGTCCGCCTGCAGCATGTTAAAATGGTAGTTTTAGATGAGGCTGACGAAATGCTGAATATGGGGTTTGTCGAGGATATAGAGACCATCCTCACGGAAGTTCCTGAAGAACGCCAGACCCTGCTTTTTTCAGCAACCATGCCCGTTCCGATCCAGACCCTGGCGCGGCGGTTCATGAGGAACCCGGAGGTAATCAGGATTGAAGGCAGGCAGGTGACTGTCGCCAACACCGAGCAAAGCTATATTGAAGTCGAAGAGAGACAAAAATTCGATGTCTTCTGCCGCCTGCTGGATATCCAGTCGCCGGATCGTTCCATTGTCTTTGGGCGCACCAAGCGCCGCGTGGACGAGCTTTTTGAAGCACTTAGCAAACGCGGTTATTCAGCCGAAGCGCTGCACGGGGATCTGGCCCAGTCCAAGCGGGATATGGTGATGCGGCGGTTTAAGGACGGCACTATTGAGGTGCTGGTGGCCACCGACGTAGCCGCCAGGGGCCTGGATATTTCCGATGTGACCCACATCTATAACTTTGACATTCCACAGGATCCGGAGAGCTATGTCCACCGCATCGGACGCACCGGACGTGCCGGCAAAACAGGTGCAGCCATTACATTTGTTGCACCAAGAGAGATACACCACTTGAGGGTCATTGAAAACATGACCAGGGGGAAAATAGCCCGCATGCCCGTGCCCACTGTTAAAGAGGCTATTGAGGGACAGCAGCGGCTGGTCGCGGAAAAGCTGCTGCTCATTGTGGAAAGCGGGGATACAGGCAGCTATAAGGGGTTGGCTGAAAATTTACTGGGGGAAAATGACGCGGTTACCCTTCTCTCGGCAGCGTTAAAGCTGCTGACCAAAGAATCGGACCGCACCCCGGTGACACTCACCGAGGAGCGGCCGCTCAGGGTCAGGCAGGATAAATTTAAAAAATCCAGAACGGGAGGATACGTCAAAAGCGGCGGCGGCAGAAAAGGCTCCGCCCGTACCGGCGGCGGCCAGCAGCCAAGGGGCAAAAGCAGGTTTGGCAGCCGTGCTTTTTAACGCCTTTTGAGTAATATTAAAGCAAGGCCGGTTTTAGCCGGGTTAAACAGGGATTATAAAGTTCGTTGGCAAACCAGGGGAGTTCCAGTGGTTCCCCTGGTTTATTTTAAATGTTGAGTGTTTCAGAGATAAAAAATCGGCAGCAACTTTATTTTCTGCCAGATCAATATGTGACAGGCATGCCAATATTTTTGGGCTTGCTTAAGCCCCATAATCGCTAAAACTGCTTGCGGATGAGCGAAAATAAAGGTATAATGTTTTTTACGTAGTGCACGGAGAGATGGCCGAGTGGATGAAGGCGCACGCCTGGAGAGCGTGTGGACGGGTAACCGTCTCCAGGGTTCGAATCCCTGTCTCTCCGCCAGAAACAACGGGGCAGACCTGCATATGGCAGAAGATGATTTGTTACTGCAGGCAGGACTGTCCCCGAATTTTAAATGAAAGTTTTGCCGTGCTAGACGGGGAGGTAGCGGTGCCCTGTACCCGCAATCCGCTGCAGCGGGGTTGAATTCCCGCCCGAGGGTTTAGCTTGTGGGGCCCGGCTTCCGTAAGGAGCGTTGACGATTGGGTCTCGTGCGACGGAGTTTCCTGAACCGTGTCAGGTCTTGACGGAAGCAGCACTAAGGGAAATACTCCGGGTGCCGCGAGGGCGCCTGGTCCGAGCCACCTGCGGTTGTATCGCCCGGAAGTTAATATTCGAAGGCAGGTGCACGGCTTATATTTTAGCTGATCCGCCCCGGGTTTTCCGCGGGCGGTTCTTTTGTTTTTCCCCTTGGATATTGGTGTGAATTACTATTTTGTTTTCCAAACAGAGGCGCTTTAACAGGAAATGTGTATTGATCGACGAAATATAAAGGTAAAATATAGTGTAGAGAGGTAAGAAAGGAATACTCCATGACCTATCTGGCTCTATACAGAAAATGGCGTCCCCAGACATTCGGGGAAATCATCGGGCAGGAACATGTCATCCGGACTCTGAAAAATGCCGTTGAATCCGGCAGGACCGGCCATGCCTATCTTTTTTGCGGTACCCGCGGCACGGGCAAAACCACCACAGCCAAGGTGCTGGCAAAAGCGTTAAACTGCGCGGAGCGGGCGGGGGCTGAGCCGTGCAACACCTGCGAGAGCTGTAAAAACATTACCGATGGACTGTCCGTTGATGTTATAGAAATAGACGCCGCCTCCAACCGGGGTATTGACGAAATCAGGGATTTGAGGGAGAAAATAAAGTTCGCGCCGGCCGTGGCAAGGTTCAGGGTATATATCATCGATGAGGTCCACATGCTTACAAACGAAGCTTTCAACGCCCTTTTAAAAACCCTGGAGGAACCGCCGCGGCACGCTGTGCTGATCCTCGCCACCACGGAGCCCCACAAGGTGCCGCTAACCATATTGTCGCGCTGCCAGCGTTTTGATTTCAGGCGCATCGAGCCGGCGGACATCATCCGGCGTCTGAGCGAGGTTGCTTCCGGTGCCGGTCTGGAAGTTGACGAGGAAGCCCTGAGGTTGATTGCCAGGGCGGCTGAGGGAGGCCTGCGTGACGCTCTCAGCATCCTGGACCAGGGAGCGGCTTTCGGGGAAATGAAAATAACAGCCGCTGACGTGCATAATATTCTGGGAACAGTAAGAATTGACGCGCTGAATATGATGGCGGGTTACCTGTCCGCCGGCGAGGCCGGCCCCGCCCTGAACCTGGTTGCCGAACTTACATCCGAGGGAAAGGACCTTCGCTTTTTTGCCAGGGAAATGGCCGGGTATCTGCGGGCGCTTCTGCTGGAAAAGATTGTGCCGGGTTTATCAGCCCGGGAAGCCTGGGGTGACCCGGCTGTTATGGCTGCGAGGGCGGCGGAGTTTTCCAGGCAGGGCCTGCTGCGCGCGGCAGAGATAATGGCAGGGACCGAGCAGGAGATGAAATGGAGCTCTCAGCCCGGGATCATCCTTGAACTGGCCCTGGTGAAGGCCTGCCGTGCCGGGATCATAAACAGTGAATCATCATTATTGGCCCGCCTGGAGGCGGTGGAGGAAAAACTGAAGGAGCTGGACCTGGCCGGACCGGAAAAAAACGGGGCCGTTCAAAAGGTTTCACCCGGCGGCAAATCTGTCGGAGAGACCGGACCCGGCAGAAGCAGCAGGTTAAAAGAAACGAGTAAGAAACCTGCGGATACCGGGGAAAAACGTTTTCAACACGCGGCGGGGGGAGAAACAACCTCAGGCGCGGGAAAAGCGCCGGAGGAACCAGGACACGGGCCCCAGGCCGAAAATACCCTGGAAAGAGTTAAAAATTCCTGGGGAGAAATAATGAATACAATGCGGCGGGAGCGTCTTCCGCTTTACTATAATTATTTAAAGGCACAGCCGTTGGAGTTAAACGGCAGCAGCCTCGTGGTGGGCTTTCCGGAGGGGGAGAACCTGGCCAGGGACATGGCTGACCGCACCGATCAAAAGAAATACCTGGAGGGCCTTTTAGGAAGATTTTTAAAGGGGGAGTGGCAGGTCGCATTTAAATTTTACCGAGGCAAAGCGGAGCCACCCGGAAAAAGGCCTGATTCAGTGGATAAGGTTGTTGATGTGAAAAGACGCTTCGGTGGAGAGGAAATTATATTGGATGAAGAAGATGAAGGGTCTTTATTTTAAATTATTTTAAAGGGGGAACATAAAAATGATGGGCGGCAACATGAACAAAATGATGAAGCAGGTCCAGAAAATGCAGCAGGATATGATGAAACTGCAGGAGGAGTTGGCTGAGCGCAAGGTGGAAAGCACCGCCGGAGGCGGGGTTGTGAAAGTAATTGCCAATGGAAAAAATGAAGTTATTTCTATAGAAATTAAGCCGGAAGCGGTTGACCCTGAAGATGTGGAAATGCTTCAGGACCTGATCACCGCCGCGGTTAACGAGGCATTGAGAAAAGCGCAGGAAATGGTATCCCAGGAAATGGGCAAACTTACCGGTGGCCTGAAAATACCCGGCCTTTTATAACAGATGAACTATTATGCCAAAACTGTCGCCAGGTTGATCGACCAGCTTTCCAAGCTCCCCGGCATCGGGCCAAAAACCGCCCAGCGCCTGGCTTTTTACCTTTTAGCCGCGCCGCCGGAGGTTGCCGCGGACCTGGCCCGGGCTATAGGGGAAGCCAGGAGTACGGTTCGCCACTGCTCTGTATGCGGTAATTTCACTGACAGTGACCGCTGTCTTATTTGCAGTGACGAGCGGCGCGGCGCTGACGTTATATGCGTGGTGGAACGCCCCAGGGACGTTGTGGCCATGGAAAAGGCAAGGAGCTTTAAAGGCCTTTATCACGTGCTGCACGGGGCAATCTCACCGATGGATGGGGTCGGGCCGGAACAGCTGCGGATCAAAGAGCTTTTAAGGCGCCTGGGAAGCGGCAATGTGAAAGAAATTATTCTGGCCACCAACCCCAATGTGGAAGGGGACGCCACGGCTCTTTACCTTGCCGGTCTGGTCAGGCCTCTGGGCATCACGGTGACGCGAATAGCTCACGGGCTGCCCGTCGGCGCCGATCTGGAGTACGCCGACGAGATGACTCTCGGCAAAGCGCTGGAAGGCAGGCGTGAAATGAAATAGGAATATTTTTCATTCCGGGCCATATAATGGTTTTAAGGGAGGTGCGGTGGCCTTGGAATGGAAATTGGTAATTGTCGCGCTGGCCGGGCTGTTTGGATTTTACCTGGTCGGGTCTGTTTTATTTCGGCCCTTGAGGTTTCTTATCCGCCTGGCGGCCTGGGCCCTGGTCGGGGGAGTGCTGCTGGCGGCAATCAACGCGCTGTTCGGGCAGTACGGTTTTCATATCGCCATCAACCCCGCGACCATACTGACAGCGGGCCTGCTCCAACTGCCCGGCGTGGTGCTGCTGGTGCTGCTAAACTGCTTTTTTGTGGGTTGATTAAAAATTCTTTGGATTACAAATAAATATAGTAAGAGGTCGTTATAAGACCGTTTTGTGAGAGATTGCTCCTGTTGATTTAACCTTCTGGTTTTTGGCTGGTTAGCCATGATCAGGATAATAGGGTTATGAAAAGAAAGCAGGGAGGGGTAAAGTAGGAAGAGTTTTAAGGCTCTTTCCTGACGTATCCAGCCTGCTTTTTTGTTTTTGATTTTTAAATTTTTCATATAATCTTCACGGCGATTTTCCGCTTAAAAAAAAAGGAGACAAGCATACTAATGACAGATAGGATAGTGGAAGCTTATATAGGTGAATATGCGGCGGGCAAAAGTGAGAGCGCCATCAACCGCGCCCTGGAACTTGCCCGGCAGGGCAGGAAGGTTAACCTGGTTGATTTGGATATGGTTGAGCCGTTTTATACCCTGCGCCCGATTCAAAAAGAACTGTCCACCCTGGGGTTGGATGTGATTGCCT
>CAZPXL010000084.1:352-8433 GCA_964591005.1 uncultured Eubacteriales bacterium | reverse complement strand
TTGGTGCCACGGGCCGGAATCGAACCAGCGACACGCGGATTTTCAGTCCGCTGCTCTACCAACTGAGCTACCGTGGCAAAAAAATGGCGGAGCTGACGGGAGTCGAACCCGCGTTCTCCTGCGTGACAGGCAGGCATGTTAGGCCACTACACCACAGCTCCGTATTTAGCATCCGCAATACCGCCTTTTACCAGGCACCCATAACGGACATTTATAAGTATACCCAATCAGGCCTTTGAAGTCAAATGGAATTTTTGCACTAAAAGGCGCCCGAACGGTTTTTTTTATTAAGCCTTAGCCCGTCCAAAAGACATGATGGCCTCACGCACCAGTTTTGCCGCCAGCAGGGCGGTCCTTTCAGAAGGATCGTAAAACGGGCTGACCTCAACGAGATCAAAACCCACAATATCAAGGTCGCCAAGCAGGTGGACAGCTTTTATGATCTCCCTGGTCGAACAACCGCCCGGTTCAGGCGTGCCTGTGCCGGGGGCATAGGACGGGTCAACCACGTCAATGTCCAGGGAAACATACACCGGACGACCTTTCATGCGCGGCAGAATCTCCAGCAGCGGCTCCACCACCCTGTCCACATAAGTGTTGGTATTGGACCGGGCGTATTCAAATTCTTCCCTCGTGCCCGACCTGATACCGAACTGGTAAAGGTTTTTGCCTCCAACCGTTTCTACGACCCGGCGCATGACAGTGGCATGAGAAAAGTGCTCGCCCAGAAATTCATCCCTCAAATCGGCGTGGGCGTCAAAGTGAATTACTGTCAGACCGGGGTTTCTGCCGGCAACTTCTTTAATCACGGCACAGGAAATCAGGTGTTCACCGCCGAGAACCACCGGCTTCTTCCCGTCGTTAAGAATACCGGCGGTTACCAGGCTTATACGGCGCAGGTTCTCTTTGACCGCACCAAACGGAAGGACCACGTCCCCGGCGTCGTAGTAGCTGTAACTTGCCAGTTCACGGTCAAGGTCGACACTGTATTCTTCCAGGCCGTGAGAAGCCTGGCGGATCGCGTGAGGCCCCTGCCGCGTGCCCGGCCGGTAGCTGACCGTCAGGTCCATCGGCGCGCCGACAATAACTAACTCGGCCTGTTCGTATTCTTCGGTGCTGCCGATAAAGCCGGGGCATCTCTGAGTATACTCAATCATCTCGCCACTCCTTAGAAAACACTGATTTCAATCTATCTTTTCCAGGAACGCGATGAAATATGGCAGATCTTGCTGCTATCCCTGCTGTTCCAGCAGTTCCTTCACAAACGGAGGCAGGACAAAGCAGGTCTGGTGAATGGCCGGGCTGTAATACTTCGTGTCCATCGGCGGTATCCTGGAAATATCTGATTTAAGCGGGTCATACTTTTTAGACCCCATGGTAAATGCCCATAAACCTCCCGGGTAGGTGGGGATTACGGCAAGATAGAGGCGCGTCACGGGGAATATCCCTGCTATATCCTTGTAAAGCACCGGTATGAGGTTGCGGTTAAAAAAGGGCGACTCGGTCTGGGCGACAAAAATACCGTCATCTTTTAACGACGCAAAAATGTCCCTGTAAAATGATACGCTGAAAAGCCCCTCGGCCGGTCCGATAGGGTCGGTTGAATCCACTATGATTACATCGTAAGTGTCCTTGTTTTCCTTGACGTGCTTAATACCGTCATCAACAATAATCTCCACCCGGGGGTCGTCAAGAGCGCAGCTGATTTCGGGCAGGAACCTGCGCGAGGCCTCGATGACCGCGCCGTCAATTTCACAGTGAACCGCTTTTTCCACCGACTGGTGTTTAATGATCTCCCGCACCGCTCCCCCGTCGCCGCCGCCTACTACCAGCACTTTTTTCGGCGCGGCATGGGTGTTCAGGGCCACATGGGTGATCATCTCGTGGTAGACAAACTCGTCTGCAATATTTGTCTGGATAATATTGTCCAGGACCAGCATGCGGCCGAACTGGTCCGTGTCAAGGACAGCCAGGCTCTGAAACGGTGTCTCTTCCTGGTGGAGAATTTGTTTCACCCGGACGGAGATCCTCATGTCTTTTGTCTGCTGCTCTGTAAACCACACATTAAGGTCTTTTGCCGGGTCTTCTTTAAACCATAAATTTTGCTTCGGATCCAAGTCTTCACGCCTCCATAACTAAAACTTATTTAATACCAGAGAGGTACCGCGGCCAGGGCACAGCCGGTGTGTTCCACACGGTGTTCCGTCGCGGCGATTTTAATGCCTTTCAATTCCATTTGCCTGGTTTCAAAAGCCTCTCTCAACATCCTTTCTATGGCTCTTTCCGCGTCTTCTTTACCGCACTTTCCCGAGTATTCCATGATCACACCGAAACTGTCACTCGAGAAACCCACGCCGACCGCGGCGGCTATCAGCTCTCCGGGCACATCGCTTATGATATAGCCGTAAGCTGTGGGAACCAGCGAACCGGGCGGTATTTCCATTCCCGGGCAGTATTGGACGCCCGGGGGCAGGATGCTTGTCACCCGCATCAGGTTCAGGTTTCCGATCCTGCTTTTCAGCAGGGCGTTGTCGAATGCATTTAAAGGATTCTTTCCCTCAGCGCTCCCCGCGGTAATAAAAAATTTTTTCGGGGTTGGCAGCATTTTTAATCCTCCTCTAAATTTACTGTTTTATGCAACAACATACAATATTATATCAAAACTTAAAAAAAAGTTAATATTAATGTTTAACCCTTTTAAAAAATTTATCCCTTAACAGCAAAGAGAATAAGAAATACAACGCGGGGACAATATAAAAAAGAACCAAAAAATTACGAGGAGGATTAAATCTTGCTAAAAACTGTGATTGGTCTTTTTGACTCGCGGGATCAAGCGGAAAAAGCCGCGTCGGACCTGCGCGGCAGCGGATTCAGTGATGAAATATCCATTCTTGCGGCCGACAGGGATAAAAACGCGCATAAAACCGGCGAAAGCGGAGCCGGGAACCTTACTTCCGGGGTGACCGCCGGCGGAGTGCTGGGAGGCCTGGCCGGCCTGGGACTGGGCGCCGGCGCCCTAGCCATCCCCGGTATCGGCCCGATTATCGCAGCCGGTCCAATCGCCGGTCTCGTATCCGGAGCACTTACCGGCGGCGTGGCAGGCGGCCTGGTAGACTGGGGCGTCCCCGCCGAACGGGGCAGGTTCTATGAGGACAAAGTCAAAGAAGGAAAAATACTGGCTTCAGTCCGCTCAGACGAAGGGAAAATTAACAGCGCGGCGGACATACTGCGCCGCAACGGCGCCAGTGACGTGGAAATCCATTAAATTTTATTTATAAAATCCAGGTCAACCGGGGGCAGGTCCATCAAGGGCTTGCCCCCTTAACTTTTCCCGCGAGCAGCTCATAGTAAATATCACGGTAAATCATGGCGTCTTCAGCCTGACGGCCGGCTGACTCACAAATTATAGTAGGAGTTAAATCCCTTTCAAGCAGTAATTCCGCCAGGGGGGTGAAGTCCGGGCCAAATTCAGTTTCAATGGCGGTACGGTGCCTTCTCTCTCCCACACCGGTGAATTCCACAGGGCTGAAATGGATATGGAGATCCTGCAGATATTCCTTCCCCAGCCTTTCCGCGATCAGGTCTAAAGCTTCATTATAAGTATTCTTGTCCTTAAACCTTCCCCCGCTGACCGCGTGCAGATGGCCAAAATCAACAGCCGGCACCACCTGGTCCCCCAGCTCGCACAGCTCCAAGACTTCCTCCAGGGAACCCAGCATGTTTTTTTTGCCCATCGTCTCGGGAGCCAGGCGAATGCCGGACAGCCCTTCCGCCTCCACCTCCGCCAGGATCTCCCTGAACAGTGCTTTGGCCGCGTCCATCAACCCCCTGCGGTCCGGGCCGCTGCCGGAGCCGGGGTGAAATACCACGACTTTTGCCCCCATATACCGCGCGGCCATTAACGATTTCAGCAGGTGCCCCCTGGTCTTAACTTTTAACTCCGGGTCGCCGGTGCTCAGGTTTATATAGTAAGGGGCGTGGATACTCAACTGGATGTCGCGCCGGGCACACAGGTCACCCAGCCGCCTGGCGTTTTCCTCGCCTATATTTACACCCCGGGTGCACTGGTACTCAAATGCGGTCAGCCCTTTATTCTCCAGCCACTCCGGCATTTCCAGCGAAGTTTTGTGGCCCTCCCCGTAAAAAGAACTTGAAGCCCCGGCAGGGCCGAAACGGACAGCCATATCTAATGCCTCCCGTAAAAGATTTTCCCTGGCGCTGTCAACAGGCAATATTTTATTGTCCCTGATTAAAGGAAATTACATATATTTCCAGAAATACTATAAAAAACATTTTATACGGAGTGATACTATTGCGCACACTAAAAATTATTTCGATATTTCTCCTGCTTATACTGCCGTTTTTTCTCTTAAACCATTCCGGATTCCTGCCGGCTGCCGGCCGCATTGCCGGAATAAAAGGCAGCGAATTGATTTATGCCAGAAGTCAGGACGCGGTAACCCTTGACCCGGCTTACTCCGTAGACGACGAATCCAATAAGGTGATCGCCAACATCTTTGAAGGCCTGGTCCGCTTCAAGCCCGGCACCACCACCATTGAACCCTGCCTGGCAGAAGCCTGGCGTGTTTCCCCGGATGGCCGGGAATGGACTTTTTATTTAAGAAGAGGGGTCAAGTTTCATGACGGGACACCGTTTAATTCTGAAGCGGTCCGTTACAGCATAGAAAGGCAGCTGCCGCCCCAAAGCGCGGAGAGCGCCTCCTATGCCTCTTTCACTTTCGCCATGCTGGACAGCATCAAGACCCCGGACCTTTACACCGTAAAATTCATACTCAAGTATCCATACTCACCCTTTCTAAATAACCTGGCGATGCCTTCGGCCGCTCCCATAGTAAGCCCCACCGCCGCCGCCACGCTGGGGGAAGATTTTGGCAACAGGCCCGTCGGCACAGGGCCCTATCGTTTCAGCAGCTGGAAAAAGGGCAAAAGCATCATACTGAAGGAAAACAGGGATTACTGGAGTAAGCTGCCCGAATGTCCCACGCTGGTTTTCAGCGTGATTAAAAACAACAGGCTGCGCTCGCTGGCCCTGAAACTCGGTTTTGCCGATATCGTCGACAGCCTGGCGCCGCCTGACGCCCGGTATCTCGGACAAAAAGGGTTCCCGGTTATGGAGCAGCCAGGCCTGGACCTTAATTACCTGGGTTTTTTTACCGATAAAAAACCTTTTGACGATCCGGCAGTAAGACGAGCCATAAGCATGCTGCTCGACCGTAAGCATATTACCGGACTGTATAAAGGCGCGGCGATAGAAGCAAACGGCCCGTTGCCGCCGGGCGTGCTGGGTTATAACTCCAACCTGTACCCCATTTCCTATGATCCGGAGGGAGCAAAAGAACTGCTGGCCGGTTGCGGTTATTCAGACGGGTTGAAACTCGAAATTATCACTTATTCAAATACCAGGCCTTACAACCCCGCCGGCGGTGATGTTCTGGCTGAATCCATCCAAAAGGAGCTGGCCCAGGCCGGCGTTGAAACAGTAATAAAGTCTTACACCTGGAGCCAGTACAAGGAAGCCCTGTTAAACGAGGAAGGGAATGCCTTCCTTTACGGCTGGATCAGCGACAACGGCGACCCAGACAACTTTCTTTATACTTTGCTTTCATCTTCACAAATCGAAAACGGGCTCAATACCGCCCGCTACCGGAATAAAGAAGTGGACCTCCTGCTGGCTAAAGCACAGATGGAGATTGAACCCGCCCTGCGGGACCGGATGTACCGCAGCGCCGTTGAAATCATTACCAGTGACGCGCCGTGGATTTTTCTCAACCACAGCCTTAAATTGTACGCCACCTCAACAAAAGTCGAAGGTTTCACTCCTCATTGCGCGGGCTTTACACCGCTGAACACAGTAAAAAACAACCAAAAACATTAATTAAAAATTGAGAAGTGCGCTATAATTTTCTAATTCCACAATCTACCACTAATAACCTGCTGGAGTCTGAAGAATAATATCTGCAAAAGGCTTAACAAAGCCTAAAACTAGCAAGGAGGAAAGAATATGGATCAAATTTATCAGCTCCAGAGACAAATCCAGGAATTGCGGAACGAAATCAACACCATCAGCCAGGTTGCAGGCCAGCTGCAGCGCGCGGAATCGAACAACGCCGCACAACTACAGAGACTGCAGCAAAATGAAACTGTTGCCAGCCACCAGCTTAATACAATCCAGCAGCTGTGCAACCACCTGAGCCAGGATATTAACGCCATCAGCAATGTCACCCAACAGGTTACCTCACAGATGTTCAACAGGCCTGTGTCCAGCGGCCAGTTTGGCGCTCAATCATTCGGTCAGCCTATAACCGGGCAGTACGGGGCTTTTACGCCGACAGCCACCAGCCTTTACAGCCCCACCCAGTTTGGGGCGTATGGAGCTCAGTTTTCCCCTTACATGAGCGCCGGTACTACCCAACGTTTTGGCCAGGGCCTTAACATACCCGACTATGCGGTAGCCCAGCATTACACAACAGGGATGAATCAATTCACACCTTTTACTTCCAGCATTTTTCCCAGCAGTAACATGAACACAATGAGGAGCAGCTTCAGCCCGATGGCCAGCACCAGCAGCTTGAGCAGCATGATGCCGTCTTATACCAACCAGCAGCAGTTTGGCACCAGCAGCCTGGCAGGCAGCAGCACATATGCGCCGTATGTATCCAGCCATATCAGCTCTCTGCCCGGCACCGGCCTTCTGAGCAGCCAGACACAACTATCAACTCCTCAGAGCCAGTTACAACTGTCAACTCCTCAGAATATGGCTTACAGCAGCTTCTAACACACCCAAGGCTGAAGGGGTCCTGCAAAGGACCCCTTCATTTTTTCGATTATTTTTCTGATAAAAGAACATTTGTCACCTCTTAACAGGATATAATATTTTATTTATAATTATCCATATAATGGCAGTTTGCGAGGGAGGTACACATTATGGCAAAAATGTTGCGCGAAGGAGCTTCTTATACTCAGCGGGACATTGTTGAGATCTTGGGTGAGTTCTCTGCTTTCAAAGACAGGGTCATAAAAAAATTTAAAGATTTATCGAGAGAACTGGAAGGCAAAGCAAACGAACACGACCTGTGGGTAAATGTTTATTTGATTTCATCAGACTATGCCGAGGAAATCGCCGGCAAAAGGCACAAGCTCCAGGAACAAATGCAAAAAATAGTATCATAAAAAAACCCCCGCGGCCCGGTCGCGGGGGTTTGTGCTACAATGCAAGCGCACTCTTCATTCGCCTCTTGATATGACTTCCGCCTCTATTGTTTCCCCATCCCATTTGTCCACGTAGGCGTTTTCAGAGTAATATTTGATCACAAAGTCCCCGACCTTTTTGCAGGTATACAAGTTCACTCCGCCGGCAATGAACATGCCGATCACAGGTATAATGCGGAGTATAGTACGCTGTGACGCGCGGATACCCAGGGCCAGCAGCGCCTGTTCGATCAGGCGGTTAAACGCCTGGCCGGAAAGCCGCCTCACGGTCATGCCTGTAAGGCCCTTGCTGGCCGCGCCGGCGCCCACCGCCGACACTAGCACCCAGACGGCCTCCCGCGAGGTGCCTTCTTTATCCAGGTCGCGGTTGTACGCTGCCGCTACCTCAAGGATCATTTCGGTAATAAAAAATCCCATGGCGGTGATATCGAGGATGGTCCCCGCAATTATCGCCACAAGTGTCCCCAGCACCGGAACCGCGCCGGGCAGTGCGGTCAAAGCCCCCGCCGCGGCACACCACCTGCTTTTTTTCTTGATTAAAATCCGGGCAATCTCCTCGTTGGAGAGTTTGCTTTTTTTTCTTCTTAATTTCGCGACCCGCTTTATAATATCTACCCTGTTGACATGGTCAAACGGGTTAAAAATTAACACCGCTCCAGCTCCCTAAAATGTGGTTTTAAGTAGGATTCACCGCCGCCCGCTAAAATCCTACCGGTATTATACCGGAAACGGCGGTTTTTCTTTCCTCTATATATTTCAAAACTCCTCCCTTGCATCCCCGGCACGGTTATGGTAATATAAAAAATGCTTCAGAAAATAAAAACTCATGGGCCTATAGCTCAGCTGGGAGA
>CAZPXL010000084.1:0-342 GCA_964591005.1 uncultured Eubacteriales bacterium | reverse complement strand
CATTCAAGAGGTCAGGGGTTCGAATCCCCTTAGGTCCACCAGAAAATATACCATCTATTGATAAAAAGGATTCTATCAATAGATGGTTTTTATTTTGCCTTGAAGCCCTGTAGCCAGGAATTTTTGCCACTTTCGTATGTCCGCTTAGGTGGTTTAAATTCACCTTTCTTGTTAAGTTCGGTTAGATGACATTTATGTAAGCGCCAAATAACAAAGTGTATAGAAAAAAAGCAAAAACCAGTGTTGTTTGTTGTAAGATAAAAATACCGAAAGTTGCAAGTTAAAAATCCATAATGTTGCAAGTGGAAATTCCATAGTATTGCAAAAATCCATTGCAGGCAT
>CAZPXL010000083.1:6754-8476 GCA_964591005.1 uncultured Eubacteriales bacterium | reverse complement strand
TTGGTCTTGCCATAACCCCGCGTAGTTCGCGTAAAAAGCCCCTGGACCTGCCGGCAAAAATTAATACCAGCACCAAAAATAAAAAACACCATAGAACCCGGTGCGCGATAATTTGATCGGAAGGAACACTAATGATCAATTTCCAGTAAACCGGCAGAATGCCCCACAACAAAAAAGCCCCTGCGGCTGACGCGGTCCCAACCACGAATTCATTTGTATTTTTCAGTTTCAAAATGCTACCTCAAATGCTGTTAAAATAAAATATATTCTATTACGAATTGCAAAATAAAGCAATAACGCTTGTCCGCCTCCTTATCAGGATATACATTTGGCCTTTTTTTAAGTTTGTAACAGTGAAACAAAAAGAACGTCATCCTGTTCCCCTAAAACACATTGTTTTATCCTGTATAGTTGAATATAATTATTTACAATAATTGTATCGACGAAAGCTGTCTGCTGTCTGAAGCTGGACATCGTTGAAACATTATGACAGGGAGCTCTCAGGATGGATAAAATCTCCGCACTTAAACAGTATTTTGGCCATACTTTCTTTCGCCCCGGCCAGGAAGAACTGATTGATGCGCTGCTGTCCGGCCGTGATGTGCTGGGTGTTATGCCCACGGGGGCCGGCAAATCTATGTGCTATCAGATACCGGCCCTGCTGCACAGTGGCGTGACGTTGGTGGTGTCACCGCTCATATCGCTGATGAAGGATCAGGTTGCGGCGCTGACACAAGCCGGGATTCCGGCGGCGTTCATCAACTCGTCGCTGAATGAGGCGCAGTACCGGGAGGTTTTCCGGAGAGCGAAAACGGGCCAGTATAAGATCATATATGTTGCGCCGGAGCGGCTGGCAACGTCCGATTTCCTGCGCTTTGCGGCAAATGCGGACATTCCGCTTATCACCGTAGACGAAGCCCATTGCATTTCCCAGTGGGGGCAGGATTTCAGACCGAGTTACCTGAAGATTGCTGATATCATTGACCATCTGCCATACCGGCCTGCTATCGGCGCGTTTACTGCCACGGCAACGACAGCGGTCAAGGATGACATTGTCCGGCTGCTGAAGCTTCACGAACCACTAAATTTGACCACGGGCTTCGACAGGCCAAACCTGTACTTTGAAGTTGTAAAGCCTGATAGCAAACCCGCTTATCTGAGAGAATACATCGCCCGGCATCGCGGCAAAAGCGGTATCGTCTACTGCGCCACACGTAAAAAAGTGGAGTCGGTGTGCGCAGACCTGCTGCGCCGGGACATCCCCGCTGCGCGCTACCATGCGGGACTTGAAGATGAAGAACGGCAGCGGAATCAGGAGGACTTTGTCCATGACCGGGCCCGGGTCATGGTGGCCACGAATGCCTTTGGCATGGGCATCGACAAATCCAACGTCAGTTTCGTTATCCACTATAACATGCCGAAAAATATCGAGAGCTACTACCAGGAGGCAGGGCGCGCCGGACGCGACGGCGCCCCGGCGGATTGTATCCTGATGTTTTCCGGCGGAGACGTGCAGACTGCCAAATTTCTCATACAGTGCTCTGAGGAAAACGTGGTCCTTACAGAGAAAGAGCGCGATGCTGTGCTGCGCCGCGACATGGAGCGTCTGGGCAAAATGGTCGATTATTGCAAGACAAGCGGCTGCCTGCGTGCTTATATCCTCGCCTACTTTGGCGAAAAATCCGGCAATAAGTGCGGCAATTGCGGTAATTGCAGGAGCGA
>CAZPXL010000083.1:0-6654 GCA_964591005.1 uncultured Eubacteriales bacterium | reverse complement strand
AGGGCGAATACCCTGTTCTGCGCTTGACAGACAGCGCCGGCGATGTGCTGTTCCGAGGCAGGAACGTGACAATGCCGGTGCGTGCTGCCCGTGAGGATCTTGACAAACCGGGGAAAACATCCACACATCATGGACATGTCCCCGCATTATCCCGCTCAAGGCCCGCCCTTCTTGATGACGGCCTGCTGTCCGCCCTCAAAGACCTCCGTACGAAACTGGCGCAGGAGGCCGGTGTCCCGGCCTACATCATCTTTTCCAACGCCACGCTATCCGACATGGCCGAAAAAATGCCCCGCACATTAACAGAGTTCCTTGAAGTCTCCGGTGTTGGTGAGTTCAAGGCAGAGCGGTATGGCGAACAATTTTTGAATGCTATCAACACATATGCGAAAGAGGCAAAAAAATATGTCTGAGTATTTTCTGCATATTAGGATAAGATAACTTTAAATGAAAGGGGCTGGACATATGAAAGAAAAGGATAAAAAATTACGTCCTGAATGTGATGTCGATAAAATTATTGATCCAGATATGGTTGTATCATCAACTGAAGCTACCGGTTTAATGCCAACCCCACCGAGTTCAGCGGCTGAAGCCAAATCATATACTGAGATTTATGACGTGCCGCAACCAAAAGTCAGAATTGCAGACGATAATCGGAATAACAAGAAGATAAATGGATAATATTACTTGGTAACTTATAAAAGAATCTGGATGGCTTAGAATGCGATAACCTGCCGGGAATGGTGGGTTATTTACCTTTATGTCGCATTTATTCAGGAAAACAATCAAAAGTATTTAGAGGAATAGGCTTGTCCTGTTCATATTCATGTCTGCCGAATCTAGGGGATTATGTAAAAATCACAAGGTCAACAGTTCTTTACTTTAAACTAAATAATTTATATAATAGCTTAATAGAGAACATATACCACGCAGTTTCTGGTATAGCTATAAATAAACATTTAAATCGGCGGTTACACGGTAGTCGCCGAACGTTTTTAGTTGGAGAGTTTATGAAAGGGGCTTGTGAAATGTCAAGACAAATATTTATAACTGAAAAAGACAAGATAAGATTGCAGAAACTTATAAATGAGGCTAAAGAATTCCATCAGGGCAGCGAAGAATACTTGAACAACCTTGAGCGGGAACTAAACCGGGCTCAATTAGTAGCTTCAAAAGATATTCCGGATAATGTGATTACCATGAATTCAAAAGTAGTGTTAAAAGATTTAGACTCCGGGGAAGAAATGGTCTACACGCTGGTTTACCCCCAGGAGGCAAATTTGTTGGAAGATAAGATTTCTGTACTGGCCCCTGTGGGGACGGCAATCATAGGTTTACGCGAGAAGGATGTCATCGATTGGAAAATACCTGATGGCACGGTCAGGTTGGAAGTAGAAAAGATCCTTTATCAGCCTGAAGCAGCAGGTGATTTTGACTTATAAAAGATATTTCCACCCATGATCATAACTGACATTGTTTAGAATACATTATAACTGCATATAAGTTACATGATGGGTATTCTGCAATAGGTGGGATACCCATTTGTAACTTAGTATTAATTTTGGCATTAAGTGTTAATATTATAGCTGTCCAATATGGAAATATATATTTCTCTCTCCTACTGCTGTTTACTGAAGGACAGGGGCACCAGCGACGGGTTCCGCCCCTGCAGGATGTTCTCCATCCTCTCTTTCACCGTTTCATTAAATTCCGGGTGAGTTATGATGTAGAATTTTTCTTCCTTTATAGCAGTAAAAACGAGATCTGCCACCTGGTCGGGAGACAGAACTTTAAAATTGTTCTTTTCGAGATAATCCCACGCGCCCTCTTCTGCTTCACGCGGCATCGGCTGCATGTTTGAATCAGCCTGGACCTCCAGCGGCAGATTTCGCGTGGCGCTCAGTATGCGGGTCCTGACAAACCCGGGGCAGAGGACAGAAGTTTTTATTTTCGAGCCCCGCTCTCCCAGTGACCGGTAGAGGTTTTCAGACAAGGCCACTACCGCGTGCTTGGTCACGTGGTAGCTGGCGCCGGGGTGATAAGGCGTAAGCCCGGCGATGGAGGCCGTGTTGACGATATGGCATTCCGTGTCCTGGGAAAGCATAATCGGCACAAAGGTGCGGATGCCGTTGATAACGCCCCAGATATTAACGCCTATGGCCCATTCCCAGGCCGGCAGGCTGCACTCCCAGATCGCGCCGTCCGCGGCCACCCCGGCGTTGTTGCACAGAAGATGTACCGCCCCAAAGTTTTCGACCGCCTTTTTGGCGAGGGCCTCAACCTGCTCCGCCTTTGATACGTCGGTGTTCACAGCCAACACTGTGCCTCCCGTCGATTTCAATTCTTCTTCAGCCCGGCCCAGGGCACTTTCTTCAACGTCGGCGATAACTACCCGCATGCCCTCCCGGACACAGCTCCTGGCTATACCCAGCCCGATGCCGCTGGCGCCGCCCGTGATAACAGCAACTTTATCTTTAAATTCTTTCATTTTTCACCTTCCCCATATCTAAACCATATACAGTTCTCACCGGCCTGAATGAACATCTTTAAAAACGCAGGCCGGTCCGGTCAATCGCTCCGTTGAGAAAAAGGTCTGTCATCCTGTTAACCATATCTGTTTTAGAAACTCCCGGATAAGCTAGCCAGGCCATCATTACCAGGGCGTTTTGCCAGTCCAGGTAGATTGCCAGGGTCCCGGCCGGGATGTCCCGCCTGATTTCTCCTTTCTCCTGTCCCAGGCTGATAATGCTCTGTAGAATATCTCCGTACCCGCTCCTCGCCTCCTGGTTTTTAGCGGTTTCAGGCAGCGTTTGGATCATGTATGCCATATATCTTCTTGTTACATCCTCGTTAAGGCTGTTTTCAAGCCATTCATTGGTCAGGTTGAACAAGGCGGTCAAACGGGAACGGGTGTCCGGCATCCCTTCAACTTTTTTAACTATTTCGGGCCCGGCCTCTTTAAGTTTCCTCTGCACATGGGCCAGGACAATTGCCTCCTTGACGGGGAAATGATTAAATATAGTTCCCTTCGCCACGTCCGCCTCTTCCGCGATCTGTTCCACCGTGGTCTGTTCAAATCCCTGTTTGTTAAAGAGGCCCACGGCTGCCGAGATAATTTTTTTCCTTGTCTCTTCTTTTTTTCGCTCGATTCTGCTTCCTTTAACCGGCTCCAATACTTCACCTCCTGTAGTCAGTATATAGTTATAACAGGTATAGTAATGTACTAAGTTCAATTTACCATGTTGCGAGATTATTGGCAAGGGGAAAATGTAATATTTTCATAATGTACAACTACCTTTACAAAATTTCGGGTGCTGAAACCAGCTGCTCCCTTGCGACAGCGTCGAAACAAGGAATGGGGACACACCCCCGTTTCTGCAGCATTATATCGTTAAACGTTACCAGACAGCGGAAAGGGGACACACCTCTATCACAGGCATTTCTGCATGTTGAGGTATGTCCCCGATGGGAATGGCTACGCACAGGTTGTGAAACCGATGGTTAAAGTTGAGGCTCTGACAGCGGAATGGGGACACACCTCTCTTACCGGCATTACTGCATGCTGAGGTATGTCCCCACTTTTTACCCGATTTTTTACTGGCCTTTTTTACCAGGCGATTTGCCCTTCTGGACCTGCTTCTTATCCGTGCTTTGCCTGGGGGAAATCTTTTGCCTGTCAGGGCTATCCTCATTTGCTGCGGCCGCCGCCTGGGCCGCTTTTTTTAAACTGATATATTTGTAGTATACATAGACAAACATGGCGTAGAGCGGAATGGTTAAAGCAATCTTGTACATGCTTGAGATCCAGGGAAGCGAATATAAAATGATACCCAGCACGGTCACAACAAGCGCATACATGCGCCATCTTTTTATTTCAGCATTGTCTGTCTTTTTCACTCCTCATACCTCACATAATAATTTTTAATTCAAAGGCTTAATACCTCATATAACTGAACTTTTATATACCAGCATGCATATTCTATCTATAAAACGCAGGCTGACAGGAGGCACTTTTATGTCAAGTACACCTTCATCGGCAGGATTGCTTGAAATTATTGTTTTCTTCTTATTAGTTCTTGTAGTGTTGGTTGTTTTCAGTTAGCCAATATCGCAGCGTTTAAGTCACAACTTAAAAGAAAACCCAACATTCGTTATTATTTTTTCTTTAGCCATCCCAGGCTGAATGGAATAATTTTAGGAACTTCCAGATCGGATTCCAGAAAATAAAGCAGCTTGTTGCAAGAACTGCAAAAGTATAAATCTTTTTTTTCACCCGGTACGGTCATAAGCTCCCCGCCGCAGGTACATTTCGCACCTTTTTTTTCAGGCCCCCTGG
Source organism: uncultured Eubacteriales bacterium (assembly GCA_964591005.1). Taxonomy (GTDB): domain Bacteria; phylum Bacillota; class Desulfotomaculia; order Desulfotomaculales; family Pelotomaculaceae; genus Syntrophopropionicum. The sequence goes on along the minus strand of CAZPXL010000083.1, from coordinate 2,318 downwards.
TTTTTCTGGACTTAAACTTATCGAGTAAAGCAACCATTTCTCTCACCTGCTTATTAAATGTAATATTAATGTAAAATTTCTTTTTATTATACCACGTTAAAATTAAAAAATAACATAAGAAGCATGTTCATTTAATATATAGTTAATAATATTCCACATATTACCGCTATTACGTGTTTAATGAAATAAGTGTTATAGGCAAGATATATTGATTATATTGTTTTTAAAACCTATAATTATTTGACTATTCTATACATTTAATCTATAATTTTATCTAACAAAGTAAAGGAGTGTTAACATGTCATTCGAAGTATATAAACCTCGTTTTGAAAAAGAAGCGACTGTAGCTATTTCGAAAAACCATCTTACTCTAAACAAAAAGCTTGTCGATAAATTTGACACTAATTATGTCGAGCTTGCTTTTGACCAGGACACAAAAACTATCAGAATTAAGGCTTCCGATAGTGAAAGCGGACTTATCCTTAACAAAAACAAGATAGGCGCCAGAGGATTTTTTAAACACTTCAATATTGTGCAAAAAGGTAAGTACAACGCAGTTTATAATGAAAATGAGAATGCTGTTTATGTAAAGTATTAATAATTAAATTACAAATATATTAATTAATAAGCAGGGGTTATACCCTGCTTATTAATTTTAGTTGATATATAACTGGTTAATGTATATTTAAATTTGATTTCAGGCCGCTTTGCAGAATTCCAAGCAACTGGACAAGTTCCGCATTGTCTTCCCGGAACATAACCACCTCAGCCACTTTGCTGGACAACCCTTCCATCCCCTGTCCCACATCCCGCACCAGGAGCGCCTTTGGCCTGAACCGGCCCATTTTATCCATACCTGCTATGATACCCTCTTCTATAAGGCTCCAGTCTGTCATCAGGACCAGGTTGCTCCTTTTTGTGATCACCGGCAGGTATTCCCACATGTCCAGGGTAAAACCTATGGAGACCACGTCTTCCCCTTCCCAGCCGATCTTCAGTGTAACCATGTATTCATTATGACTGATTGATGTCAGCTCCCAGTTAAACCAGTAGTCTATCTCTTCACCCTCGTGAAAACGTTTATATAAAACAGACAAGTCCTGGTCCAAAGACGGGACCACCATAATCACAGCCTGTTCTGTTTCTCCTATGAATTCGGGGAAGGCCACGTCTTTGTCCATACCTTTCTTCTCCCATAAAATATTACTGTGCCAGCTGCCCGTTCCTCACCATAGTACTTGGCCTGGTTTACAACCCATTTTTCATGTTGGCAAGCAGCCGTTCCGATGCTTTGGCCAGTGCCTGGTAACCTTTAATGCTGGGGTGGGCGCCGTCACAAAAGTATGCCGGAACAGCCTCGCCGGTTTCCGGATCTAAGAGCGGAGTATAAAAGTCCAAAACAGGCAGTTCCTCGTCAGCTGCAAATTCTTCAGCCAATTCTCTGAAACTATCCAGCTCACAGCTGGCAATACCGAATTCATCCGTTACAAACGAACCCAGGCTGACAGGCGCCGGCAGCCCTATTACCGGGCAGATGCCGTTGTCTGTTGCTTCTTTAACCATTGACTCAATATTATCCTCGAATTTTTCCTGGGAATATCCCATAAAAGCGTCGTTGGCTCCACCCATTATAATCACATATGCCGGGTTAAGGCTGACTACATCCCTTTTGAACCGCCGCCTCATCCCCCGTGTAGTGTCACCGTTGGCGCCCATATTGACCATATTAAGGCCGAGAGCTTTCGCGCTCAAGGCAACCCAGGATTCTTCCTGCCCAAAAGGGAACCCGTATGTTATACTGTCTCCCAGGCAGGCTATGGAGTTTCTTTCTGTCATTCTATTAAATGAATTGTAGATATACTCCTCAAAAAGCACGAACGCAATCTGCTCCAGTACAGATCCTCTGGCAACATGGCGGCGCGCCTCACAGACCATCACCCTAGCCGCCAGGTCGAAGTCCAGCCCGCCAATGCCGGTGCCCAGGGCGGGAAAAGCAATGCTCTTCAAACCCATCTCCTCAGCTCTCAAAAGGGCATTCCTGGTGGCAGTCCGCACCTTGCCGGTATCAGTGACAAGGTCCGCGCCCATGGCGGCGGCATGAATAACATGCCGGGCTTTAAGCTGACCCGCTCCTGTGACCACGGCCTCACCAACCGGAATCGGGCCTTTGGCGACAGCTTCTTCTTCTATAGAAGCACCGCCTTTCTTCTTGATCGCCCCGGCGACACCCGCACCCATGGTCAGCATGTTGTTTGCCGCGTTTACAACAGCGTCAAAGTCAAGTTCGGTAATATCCCCTTTTATTGACTTAATCAAGG
>CAZPXL010000082.1:0-8482 GCA_964591005.1 uncultured Eubacteriales bacterium | reverse complement strand
CATAGTATTCTATCCCCGGTTTACTTTAGTCGCCCGAAGGGCGAATTTGTTCTTTGTTGAAAGGAGGATTTAAATGTCTGGTGACAGGTGCAAGGAGAAGGAAATTCTGGAGATAATCGAAAATGACGCGAGGCTGAGCCCGAAGCAGATTGCGGCCATGCTTGAATTGGAAGAAGACCAGGTCGTGCGGATTATTAAAGAACTGGAAGAAAAAAAGATTATAGCGGGATATATTACGGTGATCAACTGGGATAAGGTTGGCGAGGAAAAGGTTTCGGCCATAATCGAGGTGAAGATCACGCCCCAGCGGGATCTGGGGTTTGACGCGGTGGCCATGCGCATCTGCCGCTTCCCGGAAGTAAAAACGGTTCGCCTGATGTCCGGCGCGTATGACCTGGTGGTCTATATTGAGGGGCAGACCATGCGTGAAGTGGCCGCTTTCGTTACTCAAAAGCTGGCCTCGATAGAGCATGTGCTGAGCACCGCCACGCACTTTGTCCTGAAGACCTACAAACTGCAGGGGACTCTTGTGGAAGAAGACGGCGAGGAAGACAGGAGGCTGATGATCACCCCATGACAAACACGACAGACTGGAAAGAAAGAATAAATCCAGTGGTGCTGGGAATTCAGCCTTCCGGGATCAGGCGTTTTTTCGACCTGGTGGCGGAAATGAAGGGAGTCATCTCCCTGGGCGTCGGCGAGCCGGATTTTGTGACACCCTGGCATATCAGGGAGTCCTGTGTGTTTTCTCTGGAAAAGGGCTACACCATGTACACCTCCAACCACGGACTGCTGGAATTGCGGGAGGCGATTGCCCGGAACCTAGCCCTGTCTTACGGGGTTTCCTACAACCCTCGCAATGAAATATTGATCACCGTGGGCGTGAGTGAAGGGCTGGACCTGGCTTTCAGATCAATCCTGTGTCCGGGAGACGAGGTTTTGATCCCGGAGCCTTCATATGTCTCTTATGCTCCTGTCACTGCTTTGGCTGGCGCAAAACCGGTATTTCTTAAGACATCAAATGAAAACAGCTTCCGGATCAGCCCGGAAATGGTGGAAAAGGCCATTACGCCAAAAACCAAAGCGCTGATCCTGTGCAACCCGAACAATCCCACCGGCGCCACGATAGACAGGGAGCGCCTGTTGGAAATAGCCGAGGTTGTAAAAGCGCACGACCTGATTTTTATTTCCGATGAAATATACGGACGCCTGACCTATGTGGGAGAGCACACCTGTGTCCCTTCCCTGCCCGGTATGCGCGAGAGGACCATCCTGCTCAACGGCTTTTCCAAATCTTACGCCATGACCGGATGGCGGGTTGGCTACGCGGCGGGGAACCCGGACTTTATCTCAGCGATGACCAAGATCCACCAGTATACGATGCTCTGCGCTCCCATCACCGCCCAGGTCGCGGCGGTAGAAGCTTTAAAGAACGGGGAAAACGGGATGAAAAAGATGGTGGACCAGTATAACCGCCGCCGCCACCTGGTGATACATGCACTCCAGGAGATGGGGCTGCCCTGCGGCGAACCGCGGGGCGCGTTTTACGCCTTTCCCGATATCAGGTCCACCGGGCTGTCCTCTGAAGATTTTGCCCAGCTGCTGCTGAAGGAAGAAAAGGTGGCGGTGGTACCGGGTAACGCTTTCGGCGACCAGGGGGAGGGTTTCGTCCGCTGCTCCTATTCAGCTTCCATTAACGACCTGACCGAAGCGTTTAAACGCATGAGCAGCTTTGTCAGGCGCAGGGTGACCAAGGGAAAGGTACTGACGTTTTCTATTGGTAAAAACGAGACACAAAAAGAGGGTATTTGTCAAACCTTATAGTATATAAAGATAGTCCTCATTAACAATATGAGAATAAATTCGCAGCATAATTCATGGAGGATGGGAAAACGGCTTTATCAATTATCTTAACACTGCTTCCGATAGTTTTTATAGTTGTATTGATGATATGGAGAAAAGCGGCGGCCGATGTCAGCGGCACAGCGGGATGGATACTGGCGGTGCTTATCGCCATGTTTTTCTTTAACACCTCACTGGAAGTCGGCCTGCGCTCAAGCCTCGCGGGAATAATTGCTTCCTTCCCGGTTTCACTGATGGTATTGACATCAATCCTGCAGATTACCTTTATGGAGGCAACCGGCGCCATAAAAAGAATAGTTGTGTTTGTCAAGACCCTGGCTCCCGCGGATAAAGCGGTGCAGATCATGCTGATTAACGTGGGGGCGGGAACCCTCCTGGTCTCTATCGGCGCCACCCCGGTATCTATACTGCCGCCGATCATGCTGGCCCTTGGCTACTCCACGTTTGTGGCGGTAGCCCTGCCGGCGCTGGGTTTTGACGCCCTGTGCACATTCGCGCTGCTGGGGGCGCCGCTGGTCGCCTTTTCTGATTTAACCGGGACACCGTTAATTGAATCGGCCCAGGTCTTTGCCAGGTTTCTGCCGATTGTATCCACACTGATCGGTTTCGGTATGCTCTGGATCGTGGGGCGGTTCAAGCTCATGAAGGAAGGTTTTATCCCCTGTATGTTAGCCGGTATTACAAACGGCGGCATGGCAGTCGCCATGGGCTACATCCCGTTTTTAAAAAATGGGGTTGTTTTAACCGGGGTGGTTGCCGGCTTTACGACCATACTGGTGATGCTCCTGTACCTGAAGCTTTTGCGCAAACCGATTATCGACAGGAGCATTTTATCGGAAGAAGACCTGTCAGTCGAAAAAAATATGCGCCTGGCCACGGCTTTATCGCCCTGGCTGATCCTGATCGCGGTGCTGTTTTTCATAAATTATTTCCCGCCGTTAAAGGAACTGCTGTTTGCGAAATTTGCCATGCCGGTGTCGGTAATCCCCGGGCAAAAAATATTGACCAGGATGATCTGGAATGCGTACACCTGGGTATTGATCAGCACCATCGTGGCGGCAATTTGGCTGAAGCCAACCGGTGAACAGATCGGCAGCATCATCGGCAAATGGCTGAAACGCGCGCCCAGGCCGACATTCTCCGCAGCTATATTTTTTGCGATTGCCTTTGTTATGAACAACTCGGGCATGCAGGCCGGCGTTTGGAAGCCTGCGGGAGATGAAAACAATATGATCTGGGTCCTCTCGCATGTCTCGGCGCTGGCATTTGGAGGCGCCTACCCGTTTATCAGCAGCTACCTGGGGCTATTCGGCGGTTTTGTGAGCGGCAGCGAGGCTTCTACCATCGCCATGTTTGCCAAGTACCATATTATGACCTCGAAAATTTTGAATGTCAACGCCCTGGTGGTTACGGCCGTTACCGCCATCGGCGGCGGGCTGGCCAGTGTAATTTCCCCCGCCAAGCTGCAGAATGCCGCGGCCACTATTGACGCTCTGGGGATTGAAAGCGAGGTAATTAAAACAGCGATTATAATATCCATCGTAATTACCTTTTTTGCCGGGGTTATAGCGATGATTTTTGCTCAGATTATATAAGTTTTTTTCTTAGATTATGTTGCAAACAACATGTGAAGACAGATAGAAAAAACGAACTGATTTAAGATCCTTGTCCGGGGCGTTTGTTTTTGTTAAACTGATTAATGCAATAACTTTATGATCTGAACCGGTTCGAAAAGTTTATCAACTTTCCGCACCGGGTTTTTATTGATAATAAGGCTGGAATTGTAATAATTTTTTTTCACAGGATTAACAAGATTATCAGGATTAACAGGATTTTTAAAATATATTTAAAAGATTTAATTCATTAAATACTGCCCATAAATTACAGTATTTAATTTTGTAATAAGGTTATTTAATATGTTTTTAATAATCTTGTTAATCTTTATAATCTAGTAAATCTTGTGATATGATTTTAATTTTTTGCGGAGGTGATATCTATGAAGGAGCTGCTTACCGGCAACGAGGCCATTGCCAGGGGCGCTTTTGAGTCGGGTGTGACAGTGGCTGCCGCCTATCCGGGCACACCCAGCACTGAGATTTTGGAGAACTTTGCCCGTTATCCCGGCGTTTACGCCGAGTGGGCTCCAAATGAAAAAGTAGCCATGGAAGTCGGTATAGGGGCTTCTATAGGGGGGGCGCGGACGCTTGTAGCGATGAAACACGTGGGAGTCAACGTGGCCGCCGATCCCCTGCTTACCTTTGCCTATACAGGTGTAAACGGGGGTTTTGTGCTGGTTTCTGCGGATGATCCCGGCATGCACAGCTCGCAGAATGAACAGGACAACCGCTACTACGCGCGTTTTGCCAAGATCCCTCTCCTGGAGCCAAGCGACAGCCAGGAAGCCAAAGACATGGTAGGCCTGGCCCTTGCTATCAGCGAGGAATTTGACACCCCGGTGATGCTGAGGACCACCACCAGGGTAGCACATTCCCAGGGTATGGTTGAAATCGGCGGACAGAGTCCCCGGGCTCTTCGCCCTTACAAAAAAGACCCGAAAAAATACCTGATGGTGCCGGCTTTCGCCCGGATGCGCAGGGCTGCCGTTGAAGACCGCATGGAATGTCTCAGGGACTATTCAGAAAACAGCGCTTTAAACTTTATTGAATGGCGGGATAAGTCCCTTGGCGTCATTACCAGCGGAATCAGCTACCAGTATGTCAGAGAAGCGATGCCGGATGCCTCTGTGCTTAAACTCGGTATGACCAACCCGCTGCCGGAAAAAATGATCCGGCGCTTTGCCGGCGAAGTGAAAAAGCTGGTCGTTGTGGAGGAACTCGAACCCTTTATTCAAGATCAGGTAAGCAGCATGGGGATAGCTGTGTCGGGCAAGGAACTCATACCGAACACCGGAGAACTTGACACGGGAATTATAACCAAAAAATTTGCCGGGGCGGGGATAATAACGCCGCCGGTTAATACCGGAGCAGAAGTGATATCCCGGCCGGATGCGCCGTCAGCTCCGGGGAGACCACCGGTAATGTGCCCTGGCTGCCCCCACCGGGGACTCTTCTACGCACTTAAACAATTGAAACTAACCATAAGCGGGGATATTGGCTGTTATACCCTGAGCGGTTTGCCGCCGCTGGAGACGATGGACTGCTGTGTCTGCATGGGCGCCAGTATAGGCGCCGCTCACGGCATAAGCAAGGCCAACCCCGCGATGTCAGGCAGCACGGTAGCTGTAATCGGCGATTCCACATTCCTGCATTCCGGCATAACCGGGCTGCTGAACATGGTTTATAATAACGGGACCGGAACTGTGGTGATCCTGGACAACAGCACTACCGCCATGACCGGCCACCAGCATCATCCCGGCACCGGCAGCACCCTGATGGGCGCCGCGGCGCCGGCCGTGGATTTGGAAACGCTAGTAAAAGCCCTTGGCGTTAAAAGGGTGCGGGTGGTAGATCCCCTTGACCTTGAGGAAACCCTGGCAGCCGTGCGGGAGGAAACAGCGGCAGGCGAGCCGTCGGTGGTAATTTCCAGATGCCCCTGCGTGCTGTTGAAAAAAGTTTCAAGGCCGGCTGTCCTGGTGGTGGAAGATAAATGTATAGGCTGCAGGGCGTGCCTGCGCCTGGGCTGCCCCTCTATATCCATAAAAGACAAAAAGGCCCTGGTAGATCCGGTGTCCTGCACCGGCTGCGGGTTATGTATCCAGGTATGCAAAGAAGGGGCGCTGGTGAAAGGGGGAAAGGCCGATGCGTAAGCCAGTTGATGTCTTGATGGTGGGCGTGGGAGGGCAGGGAACCATATTGGCCAGCAGAGTACTGGCCCAGACCGCCCTGGAAGCCGGCTATGACATAAAAGTTTCAGAAATACACGGCATGGCCCAGCGGGGCGGCAGCGTGGTCACCCAGGTGCGCCTCGGGGAGAAGGTCTTTTCTCCTTTGATCCCGGAAGGAGGGGCCGATGTGGTGCTGGCTTTTGAGAAGCTGGAGGGGCTGCGGCTGCTGCCGTTTCTCAAGCCGGGCGGCACTATAATCATTAACGAACAGGAAATTCCCCCCGTGCCGGTACTGGTGGGAGCCGCGGAGTATCCGGCTGGCATAGTTGAATATATCCGCTCCGCCGCGCCGAATGTCGTGGCTGTGGACGCCCTGGGCATCGCGGAAAAATGCGGCAGCCCCAGGGCTGCCAATATAGTGCTGTTAGGGGTCATGGCCCGCCGCCTGCCCTTCGAGCGGGGAGTGTGGGAAAGGGCGCTGGCCGCGCGTGTGCCCGCAAAGCTGCTGGAAGTGAACAAAGCCGCCTTCGCCGCCGGATACGATTATAAGTAACACCTGAAACCGGATTTATTGAGACGTGTGACGTGGGTCGTGAGTATATCCTGCATTACTACAGGGTCTTAAAACAAGCAGCAGGTCTCAATACCATGGACTTTGCAGGATGAATTTGTCGACACTCTGACCGGCCTTTCTAAAAATGTCGGTTCCAGGTTCCACGCTCTACTAAAAGTTAATCAGGTAAAGCAAAGCCATACAATCGGGGACATACCTCGGCATGCAGAAATGCTTGTGATAGAGGTGTGTCCCCATTCCACTGTCAGTGTAACACTAACAACCAAAAGTATCATCATAGAGCAAAAGCCATTCGATCGGGGACATATCTCAACATGCAGAAATGCCTGAAATAGAGGTGTGTCCCCATTCCACTGTCATAGTATGTTTTATAAAGACACGGGTCTCGCCGACATATATGTCACGAGGCCCATCCCCCGCCAAGATTTTGAGGTGTGTCCCCATTCCGCTGTCATAGTATCAACCTAAACCATCAGCTTCTCAACATGGGTCCGAGTCCTTGACAGGCGGAGCGACAAAGGTTAATCTATAGTATGAATTGGAGACGGGTGGAAGAACATATGAATTAGCTTACACACCGTAGGGAGGTTAATCATACATATGGGCGGTGTAGTTGAAGAAATAAGGGCCGAACTGGAAAAGGCCCTGGCGTGTTCCCTGCAGGCTTCGCGCGACGGCGGGCTGATCAATGTGGATCAAGCGCCGGAAATAACAGTAGAAGTACCGCGGGAAAAGGACCACGGCGACTTTGCGACCAACCTGGCGATGCTGCTGGCCAAGCCGGCCCGGATGGCGCCGCGCAGGGCGGCTGAAATTCTGGTGCAAAACTTTTCTGCCGGGACCTGGGTGGAACGGGTGGAAATCGCCGGGCCCGGCTTTATTAATTTTTACCTGAAGCCAGGCTGGGTTTACCTTGCCCTGCCCCGGATCCTGGCCCAGGGCGGCGGCTACGGCAGTGTGGACATCGGCAGGGGCGGCAAAGTCCAGGTGGAGTTTGTGAGCGCCAACCCGACCGGGCTCCTGCACATGGGAAACGCCCGCGGAGCGGCCCTGGGCGACAGCATTGCCGCCATCCTGAAATTTGCCGGTTATGATGTCACCCGCGAATTTTATATCAACGACGCGGGAAACCAGATAGAAAACTTTGCACGTTCCCTGGAAGCCCGCTACCTGCAGTTAACCGGGCGGGATATACCTGTGCCGGAAGACGGATACCACGGAGAGGATATCATTGCCACCTGCATCTCTTTCAGAGAAAAATACGGTGACAGTTACATAGAAGTTGACGAGGGAGAACGGCGATCGGCGCTGGCGGCCTTCGCGCTGGAAGAAAAGCTGAAGTCTATAAAAAGCGTACTGAGTGATTTTGGCGTGAATTATGACGTTTGGTTTTCCGAACAGTCCCTGCTTGAAGCCGGGGCGGTGCAGGATACACTGGAGTTTTTAAGAGGGAAAGGCTGTGTCTATGAGACTGAAGGAGCGCTATGGTTTAAGGCGACGGATTTTGGTGTGGAGAAAGATGAAGTCCTGGTGCGTTCCAACGGTTTGTCAACATACTTCGCCTCAGACATAGCCTATCACCGCAATAAATTTCAAAGGGGCTTTGAATGGGTTATCGACATCTGGGGAGCTGACCACCACGGGCATGTGCCGAGGATGAAAGCCGCGGTAAAAGCCCTGGGTTACGATCCGGCGGCCCTGGAAGTGGTAATCATGCAGCTAATCCGCCTCTACAAAGGCGGCGAGATAGTCCGCATGTCCAAACGTTCAGGACAGTTTGTGACCCTTGAAGATCTCGTTGAGGAGGTAGGCAGGGACGCCGCCCGCTACTTCTTTGTTATGAGGAGCGCTGACAGCCACCTGGATTTCGACCTGGATCTGGCCAAGTCTGAATCCAATGAAAACCCCGTTTATTACATCCAGTATGCCCACGCCCGTATCTGCAGCATCCTGAGGCAGCTTGACGAGCAGGGCGGTCAGATGCCTGACCCGGGCAGAGTAGATTACAGCCTTTTGAAAGAAGAGTATGAGCTGGCCCTAGCCAGAAAGTTGGCCGACTTCCCCGGGGAGGTGGCTTCAGCCGCCGCCGGGCTGGCCCCCCAGCGCATCGCCCGCTATCTCCACGAACTGGCAGGTCTGCTGCACAGCTTTTACAACAGCCACAGGGTGATTATACCGGAAAAGGATCTTTCAGCGGCACGCCTGGTGCTGGTGGAAGCCACCAGGATAACCCTGAAAAACGGCCTCGGCCTGCTCGGCAT
>CAZPXL010000081.1:0-8516 GCA_964591005.1 uncultured Eubacteriales bacterium | reverse complement strand
CCGCGCTCAATATATGCTGTTCACCGTTAAAATAAACTATCTCCGCTGAGTACAGTCCGGTGAGCTTTTCACCGGATTTTTTGCGGAGGGTACACTCCAGGTTGTTAATCAACCCGTTCTCCTGCAGCATTTTCATAATTTCAGCGCGACCCGGTTTAACCCATATTCTAATATCTTCTGCCGTGCACCCTATAATTTCTTCAATGGAATATCCAAGTATTTTTAAGAAGCGTTCGTTGGCGACAATGAAGCGTCCTTCACTGTATGTCGTGATAGACATTATACTGGGGCTGGCGTTAAATATTTTATAGAAACGCTCTTCCGACGCGCGCAGCGCTTCTTCCGCCTTTTTGCGCTCGGTTATGTCCACCATTACTCCTAAAAGACCGGCCACGCTGCCATCGGAGTTATAATAAGTGGCTTTGTTAAAGATAACATCACGGCGGGAACCGTCGACACGCATAAAGTAGTATTCGTAGACCTGTACACCCGGTTCACGAAACAGTGCCAGGTCCATCTCGTGATATTTTTGGGCCAGTTCACGGGTATATATGTCATAAGCGGTCTTGCCGATTATCTCCTCTTTTGTTAAGCCGGTATACTCCTCGTACGCCTTGTTGCATCCCTGATACAGGCCGTTGGTATCTTTATAAAATATAGGATTCGGGATAGTGTCTATCAACCGCTGCAGGAAAAGGGACTTTTCCTGCAGCGCCTGTAATGCCAGCTTGCGTTCACTTATATCTACGAGAGACGCCACGCTCATTTTGGTTCCCGGAATCATGCTGATAGACAGGAAAACGTCTTTCACCACACCGTGCCTGTCAACAAAGCGGAACTCATAGTTTCTGGGTGCTGAAAACGGGTCAATCCTGCGCCGGCAGTGATAATCTTTCATCATTTCCAGATTTTCCGCAGCGGCAAATTCAGTCCAGCTTTTCTTTCCTTCCAGTTCCTCTTTGTCATAACCTGAGAGCCTTTCAAACTCCCTGTTCACCAGGGATATAGTCGTGTCTTCTTCGACAATGAACGTCCCCGCCCCGGTGGTTTCAAAAATAGTCCGGTACTTGTCTTCCGATTCTTTTAGCGCTTCTTCCGCCTGCTTGCGCTCGTTGATATTCCTGAAAACAGCAAGTACGTGCTCCCTGCCCCCCAGCGTGACCTTTTTTAGAATAATTTCTATCCAGAGGAGATTTCCCTTTATGTCTTTCGCCAGCCAGTCGAAAAGCTGGGGTTCTCCGGCAGCGGCTTTATTTATATAATTTTTCGCTTCCTCGTTGGTATAAGGAGGTATGCCGGAAGAGAACATTCCCAACCCTGATTTTAAAATTTCTTCGCGGGTGCAGCCGTACATTTCACATGTTTTTTGATTAGCGTCAATAATTTTACCACCGGGAATTTCGTGGACAAAGATACCCTCATTGACACCGTTGAAAATGGAACGGTAGTTTTCCTCGGAGGCGGACAAACGGGTGGTCCCCTCGGTTGACCGCTGTTTTGCCACAAAAAAGAGGTTCATCAGGATAGACAGGAATAAGGTTAAGAACAGTCCCGGCAGCCATGCCGCCCGCATATCAGCTGTGGGAGACATCAGTACTACCGACCATCCTTCGCTGTTTAACAGCCTGCTGGTCTGGATATAATGGTGCCCTTTGTAAACAATATCCCTCCCATCAGCTGAGTACTGCAGGCCAATCGCCTGAAAAGGACTGCTGCCGAATTGCCTGGTGTTTGCCAGCGCCTGCACGATTTCCTCATTCAGCGGCCACAGGCTCATATAAAGCATATCAGGCCGGCTTGACATGAAGACAATTCCGTATGTGTCTGCTAAAAAACACAGGGAATACTGCTGAAACGCGGCTTCCATACTCTCCAAATTTCTCTTAACGACAGCAACCCCGACAATGTTATACTGCCCGTCCCGCACGGGGCAGCTGGTGTAATATCCTCTCACCCCGGAAGTCATGCCTAAAGCGAAACAACGGCCGGTTTCACCGGCCAGGGCCTGCCTGAAATAGGTTCGAATTTCGTAGTTATGGCCGACATAGCTGTCCGGGTCGTTCCGGTTGGAAGAAGCGATGACATTTCCTTTAATGTCAACCAGGTAGCATACCGGGGCTTCCAGAACTTCGTGATACCTGTCAAGGACCAGGTTGGCGCGCTCCACATTACCGGGGGAGCCGGAAAGCAGAGCGGCCGCAACCAGGTTGTCCCCCGCTATAACCATCGCAGCGTGATCAGCCTCGGCCAATTCATCAAGCAGGTAATTGGATAGGGCATCTATTTTGTTCCTGCCTTCTTTTTGCATATTATCCCGTGCGTTATACTCCAGATACCGGGTTAAAGTCCAGCCAGAGCAGAGGAATATTATTAATACGGCAACGGCAAGGAGGGTATTTTTAGAGCGGGCGATGTGGTAAGTACCGCCGGTATCTTCGCGAAATTGCGCTTGCGAGTATGCCCAAACAGCCGCTGATAACGTTAAGATAAAAAATATTTTTATAGCCTTTAAATAAAAAGAAAACGTGTTTAATATCGTTTCACTGTCGAACTGTCCAATTATATGGGCTGCCGTTTGGCATGAAAAGCCTGCTAAAAGAACATAGAGCACCATTGCCGCGCAGGCCGTTCTTAACCAGCGGCCGGAACGGGGTCCATTGTCACGGGAAGCGAGGAGTAAAGCCCAAGCAGCCGGCAGCCCCCCCGCGAGTCCCAGCAGGTAAAGAAGTGCTTCCTGCATGCTCCCCGTCCTCAGAGCCAATGCCAGTACAGCAAGAGTAAAAAATGGAATTAAAATCAGTTTTCCCGGTCCCCTGCCTTGTACTCTGACGATTCCGCCCCGCCCGAACTCCGCCAGGCATATAAAGGAAAATACCAGCAGGAAGGTTTTAACGAAAGGGGAGAAGACATTGTGATTAGAGCATGTTATAAGACAAAGAGTCCAATACAGCATTCCCTGGATAACGCCGAACAACCCAAGCCAAACCCATGGCAGGCGTCTGTTGGCATTTCTGCTCATGGAAAAACATACCGAGGCGAGTACAACGAACGCCAGCCCGTATATCAGTTTGATGTACTCTGACTGCCATTCCGACAAAATAATCACTAAAATACCTCCAGCAGAAGCATTTCTTCTTCAATGACAAAATATTGTATTTCTTCTATATTTCTGTCATAGTTATTGGAGCTTCTAGGATATTCAATAATTTACCCTGAATAACCTTCGGGAAATTTGTAATATAATGTCAACATAAAGAATTATTTGCTATAAAGGATTAAAGGAGAGCATGTCTAATTATTCAGGGATAGAAATGTTAAATATACTTATTAAAATTATGTGATGTATGACCCTATGCCAAATAGTAAAAGGCGAGAACTAGATTAAGCGAGGTGTGTCACTTACGTGAAGCACGGGTGGAAATTATGGCTGGCGCCGCTGGTTCTGATCCTGGCCCTGGGGCTCTGGAAGGGCGGCGGGTTTCTGAAACAAAAAGATGATACTTTTACCCGGGAGAGCGTCCAGACTGTGGCGGCGCATGTAGTGGGAAAGGTTAAGATCGAAGACGCCGTGTCTCTCACAGGCAGTTTGGAAGCACTGCATGACGGTGTGATCAGCCCCAAAATTCCAGGCCGTGTAAGCCGCGTGCTGGTGGAAAACGGCGCCGTTGTGACGGCCGGACAGCCGCTGGTCTTACTGGAGGACACTGAATACGCCAACGCCCTGGCCATTGCCCGGGCCACGCAAAAGAAAGCCGAGGCAAACCTGTCCTCGGCCAGGATAAACTACGAGCGGTTCAGGGAACTTTTCCAGGGTAATGTGATATCCGAAAAAGAATTTGAAGATGTGCAGACAGGGCTGAATATAGCCGAGGCTGACGCAGCGGCGGCAGCAGCAGCGGCGGCCAACGCTGAAGAGTCCCTGCGCGGCGCCACGGTAGTTTCTCCTTTTGACGGCGTGGTGTCCAACAGTAATGTCACTCCAGGCCAGATGGCAGCGGCAGGGACTCCGCTGATGAACGTCCAGGATATTTCCTCGGTCTACGTTGTGGTGAACGTGGAGCAAAGTGACCTGGGCAGGGTTAAGACAGGCCTCCCGGCGGAAGTCACGGTGGACTCCTTTGACAGCCGCGGGTTTGCAGGGGTGGTGGAGATCATCAACCCCTCCGCCAATAAGAACGCGCGGGTTTTTGAAACAAAGATTAAAGTCGGGAACGGGGAAGGGCTTCTCAAGCCGGGTATGTTCGCCGGCGTGCGGATTGTGACCGGTGAAGAGGGAGAAGCGCTGGCCGTGCCCCAGAACTCCCTGGTCAGCATACAGGGGATGTATTTCGCTTATGTCGCGGAGGGCGACCGTGCTCTGCGCCGGCAGGTGGAAATCGGCCGGGTGATTGACCAGTTGGTGGAGATAAAGTCCGGGCTTACGGAGGGTCAAAAGATAATAGTAACCAATGTCAATAAACTCAAGGACCAGGACAAAATAATAATTTCCGAATAAA
This sequence comes from uncultured Eubacteriales bacterium, assembly GCA_964591005.1. Taxonomy (GTDB): domain Bacteria; phylum Bacillota; class Desulfotomaculia; order Desulfotomaculales; family Pelotomaculaceae; genus Syntrophopropionicum. Next base: position 4,020 of record CAZPXL010000081.1, on the reverse strand, counting down.
ACTTACCGACAGGAGCGTAAGACATGTTCCTCACCAACTTGAGCCTGAAAAGGCCGGTTTTTGCCACAGTGACCATTCTGGCGCTGGTGGCCCTCGGTATCATCAGCTTTGTGGGCCTAAATATAAATGACTACCCTGAAGTGGAATTTCCCTACGTAGTTGCCACCATAGTCCAGCCAGGGGCTTCCCCGGAACAGGTTGAGACTAAAATATCCCAAAAGATGGAGGAGGCTGTCGGCCAGATCTCCGGGGTCAAGCACATATATTCCATAGCCCGTGAGGGTGTCAGCACCACGATAGCCGAGTTTACCCTGGAGACCAAGCCGGAAGTCGCCGCCCAGGACGTGCGGGACAAAATCGGCACCATCCGGGGGGAACTGCCCCAGGACATCGAAGAGCCCGTCATTGCCAGGTTTGACCCGATGGCCATGCCCATTGTTTATATTGCCGTAACCGGCGACCTATCCTTGCGGGAAATGACTGTTTTGGTCAATGATGTTGTCAAAAAAAGGCTCGAAACCATCAGCGGCGTAGGTAATATAACTGTTTACGGATCTGAGGAGAGGGAAATCCAGATCGACCTGGACAAGGAGAAACTGACGGCATACGGCCTGAGCACTTCCGAGGTGCTGGCCGGCCTGAGCAGCGAAAATATGGACGTGCCGGGCGGCAAGCTCGGCAGCGGCGGCCGGGAAATGACCCTGCGCACGTCGGGCAATGTGGAGCGGGTCGAGGACTTCGCCGCGCTGCCGGTGGCACGCCGCGGCGGAGTGCAGATTTATGTGCGGGACATCGCCACGGTGAAGGACGGCGTCAAGGAACGGGAAAGTTTTGCCCGCTACCAGGGGCTGCCCGCTGTGGGGCTCGATATAGTCAAGCAGTCGGGCACAAACACGGTGGAGGTAGCCGACAGGATCAAGGCGGCAGTCACCGATATGAAAAAGGAGCTGCCGCCCGGCGTGAACCTGGAAATCGTCAGCGACAACTCGGTATATATCAGGGACGCGGTCAACGACGTATTGAAGACCATTATCGAGGGAAGCCTGCTGGCGGTAACAATGGTTTTCCTTTTCCTGAGAGACTGGCGCAGCACTCTGATCAGCTCTCTGTCCATTCCCATATCTATTATCGCCACTTTTTTCGCCATGAAGTTAATGGGCTTTTCAATTAACTTTCTGAGCCTGATGGCGCTTTCCCTGGCAGTTGGGCTGCTTATAGACGACGCCATAGTGGTCATCGAAAATATCGTGCGGCACATGAGGCTGGGCAAGACCCCGCTGGCGGCGGCCAGGGAGGCGACGGACGAAATCGGCCTGGCGGTGACGTCCACCACCTTTACCGTGGTGGCGGTGTTCCTGCCGGTGGCGATGATGACCGGTATCGTGGGGCAGTTTTTCAAGCTATTCGGGTTGACGGTAGTTTTCAGCGTGCTGGTATCCCTGCTGGTGTCTTTTACCCTGGTGCCGCTGCTGGCGTCCCGCAATTTAAAGGCGGAGGAGGTTTTGCCCAAAGGGCCGCTGGGCAGGTTCCTGGCCTGGTTTAACAGCGGTTTTGCCCGCGTAAACGACTGGTATGCCGGGTTTATCGCGCTGGTATTGAGAAACCGCTTTAAAACACTGGCCCTGGCTTTCCTCCTGTTTTTCAGCAGCCTGGCGGCGATCCCGCTCATGGGTTCGTCGTTCATTCCATACGGAGACACAGGCGAATTAAACGTGACGGCGCAGCTGGACGCGGGTTTGAGCCTGGGCGTGGCCGGGGAGAAGGCTTTAAAGCTGGAAGATGTTATCCGCGGTTACCCGGAAGTGGTGAAGGTATACTCTTCCACCAACCAGGAGAGGGTAAGCTTTTTTGTGAAAACCGTTGATAAAGGGCACCGGGAGCGGACTATATTTGAGATTGCCTCGGATATGAGGCAGAAACTCGGCAGTATTCCAGGCGTGCAGGTATCTGTGACGCTGGCCGGGGGTATTGGATCCTACGGAGGGGAAAAGCAGGTCCAGTTCAGCCTGCTGGGTGATGACCTCAATGTGCTGCAGGAATATGCGGAAAAATACCAGGGGATCATGGAAGGTATCCCCGGCGCGGTGGATGTGGGCAGCACCTTTAAGCCGGGCAACCCGGAGGGGAAAGTCCTGATTGACCGTGAAGCGGCAACTGACCTGGGGATCAGCACCGCCCAGGTAGCTGATACACTGCGCACCTTGTTTAACGGGGTGACCGTCAGCCAATATGAAGAGGGGGAGGCCCGCTTCGACGTGCGGGTGCGCCTGGCGGAAGACCAGCGAAGAAATATGGGTGACCTTAGCAATATCTACCTGCAGAGCCGCAACGCGGCGGAAGGAGGCGGCGCCGGCCCGATGATCGCCCTGAGCCAGGTCACGGAGCAGGTTTTTGGCACCGCTCCCAGTGAAATCAGGCGTTTTGACCGGATCAAGGAAATCGTACTGTCGGCTAACCTGGAAGGTATTTCTCCGGGTGAATTTAACAGTGAATTTCTTAAAAGGATCGAATCGGAACAGATGCCTGCCGGCTACAGCGTTTTTGCCGGAGGTGAAAGTGAATTAATGGGCGAGACCTTTACCACCATGTTTTTAGCCCTGATTACAGGTGTGTTGTTTATATTCTTCATCCTGGCCTCCCAGTTTGAAAGCTACATCGACCCCTTTGCGATTATGCTGTCCATTCCGATGGCGGTTGTCGGAGCCATTTTCGGCTTGCTGCTATTGGGCAGTGACTTGAGCCTGATGTCGATGATCGGCATCATCATGCTTATGGGCCTGGTTACCAAGAACGCCATATTGCTTATTGATTTCACCAGGCAGCAGAGGGCGGCGGGGCTGGAACGGGACGAGGCCCTGCAGAAGGCGGCCCTGACCAGGCTGCGGCCGATCGTGATGACCTCGCTGGCCATGATCTTCGGCATGATGCCGCTGGCGCTGGGTCTGGGGCCGGGCGCGGAGAGCAGGGCGCCCATGGCCCACGCTGTTATCGGCGGGCTGGTTACCTCCACCCTGCTGACACTGGTGGTGGTGCCGGTTATTTATACAATTTTAGACGATATTAAGAATAAATTATTTCCGGTAAAAAAGCCTGCCAGTGTTAACAGCCAGGTTAATTGATTGAAAAACCGATGTAAAAGGTGGTCCCGGCGGGGCTGGTTTCCACTCTGACAGTTCCGTTGTGCCTGGCGGCAATGCTGTAACAGACAGCCAGCCCCAGGCCTGTGCCGGAATCCTTGGTGGTGTAAAACGGCGTGCCCAGTTTCTCCAGGTCATCCGGTTTAATCCCTGTGCCCTGGTCCTGAACGGCCAAGACCACTTCATTGCCTTCCACAAACGTCCTGATCGTAATTTTCTTCCCGGGGGACATTGCTTCCAGACCGTTGCGGACCATGTTGAGGATCAACTGGCGGATCTCTTTCTCGTCCAGCAGCAGATCCGGAATATCTTCCAGCCCCATGTGCACGAACATGTCTGTGCGCATGGCATCGGCCTGAATTAAGGGAAACAGGGCTGTCAGGATGGCGTTGAGGTTCTGGTACTGCTTGCTTACAGCCTTGTTTTTCGCGAGGGAAAGGTATTCTGTAATAATTGCATTGGCCCGGTCCAGCTCTTCGATCATGAGGCTGTAATATTCCCTGAAATTGCTGCATTCCTGTTTTTCTCCAAGCATTTGCAAAAAACCGCGCACCGTGGTCATGGGGTTCCTGATCTCGTGGCCGATGCCGGCGGCCATTTCTCCGATCAGGTTCAGCCGTTCCAGCCGGGCCATCTCCTCTTCCAACCGCTTGCGCTCGGAGATGTCGTTTACCACGCTCAGAATGAACTGATCATCGTTAAAACAAATTATCTCCGCTGAATAAAGCCCTACATACACTTCACCGGACTTTTCACGGAATATACACTCCAGGTTATTTATCATGCCTTTCTCCTGCAGTGAATTTATAACTTCATCCCGGTGCGGTTTTACCCAAAAACTGATATCAGATGATGTACGGCCTATTACTTCCTCGCGGCTGTA
>CAZPXL010000080.1:5402-8563 GCA_964591005.1 uncultured Eubacteriales bacterium | reverse complement strand
ATTGCCCGGGAGAAACCGGAGGCGGTAATACATCTCGCCGCCCAGGCGGATGTGGCGCGGTCGCTGCAGGACCCGCTGGCCGACGCGGATATTAACATCCTCGGGACCATTAACCTTTTAAACGCCTGCACCGGCTGTGGTATCGGCAAGGTTGTTTACGCTTCCTCCGCGGCCGGCTACGGCAATCCCTCTTACCTGCCCCTGGATGAAGATCACCCCGCAAAGCCGCAGTCACCTTACGGTGTCTCTAAGTATACCGTGGAACACTATTTGCGTGTTTATCAGGAGGTTTTTGGAATAAATTACACGGTACTGCGCTTCGCCAATGTTTACGGGCCCCGCCAGGATGCCGCCGGGGAAGGCGGCGTGATTTCAATATTTGCCGACAGGTTAATAAAAGGCCTGAGTCCATATATATTCGGAGACGGTGAACAGACCCGGGATTTTATCTATGTCAAAGATGTGGCCGCCGCAACCATAGCCGCGCTGCGCGCGGGAAACGGAGGGACCTTTAATGTCAGCACCGGGGCGGGGTTGTCCGTTAATAACTTGTTCCGGGAGCTTAAAAAAATCACCGGCAGCCCGCTGGAACCGGTATACCAGCCACCGCGCCCGGGGGATATTACCCACAGTTACCTGGCCAACGAAAGCACCTGTGTCTCCCTTTGCTGGCGTCCCCGATACAGTTTGGAGGAAGGGCTGAGGGAAACCGTTGAGTTTTACAGAGGGACACAGGGGGGCTGATATAATGGGCGTCTGAAATAGTTTAAATGTTTTAACCGGGGGATTTTATATGAACAAATTTATCATATTCGTGTTGCTGTCCTACCTGACCGGCAGCCCCCTCCTCGTCCTGGCGATCATGCTGCTGGTAATATTTTTTGCCGAACGACGCTTTGTCAAGATCCTGCCGGATGTCTTTGAGCCCTGGCGGAGGGCAAAAAGGATCAGGCAGTTAAAGAAGGATATCGCGATCAATCCGGCTAACGCCGAATTTTACCTGGAGCTGGGGGAGGCTTATTTCCGTCAGGGAAAATACAGACAAGCCCTGTCTTTTTTGGAGAGCGCGTCCGGCAAGATGGAGGGCCACCCCCTTTTTCATTTCTACCTGGGCGCCTCATACTACGAGTGCGGCAGGATTAAAGAGGGGAAAGAGGAGATAGAAAAAGCTATTGCAGCCAACCCCAAGGTAAGCCTGGGGGAACCCTATGTATATCTTGCCAGAATCTGCCTGGATGAAGGCCAGCCGGAAGAGATAGTTGAGCATATTTTTGAACAGCTTTTGTCATTCGGCTCGCCCGGAGTTTTTTACCAGGCCGGCCGGCATTTCTTAAAGAACAATGACAGGGAAAGAGCGCACCGTCTTTTCCGGGAAACGATAGAAAGCTACGAGGCGTGCCGGGGTTCGCTGCGCCGGAAATACAGAAGGTGGGCGGTTCTTTCAAAGATGAGCCTGTCCAGCATGGGTCGTGGGACGTGAGACGTCGGACGTGAGTATCCGGTATTCCTCTCTGGTTTTTCAGAGCTTAAGTAATGTACATATTCTCAACCTGAGCTCTCATAGCTCATGTCTTATTTTCCATGATCTGTCCTTGCTTTGAGATCCTCTATTCATTATAACGTAAGATGGCCTGCTCCCCATTTCCCATGCCTCACGCCTCATCTCTCGCGTTCCACGTCTCTTTATTTCTCGCGGCCCCCATATTTCACGTCTTATTTCTAAGGGTCTTTTTTTAACTTCTCACATCCCACTTCCCACCTCTCAACCATAACATCTTGCTTTCACGTGTCTTTGACTCCTCACGTCTCATTCTGTCCCGCTTTTTCACCAGGATAATATAATCCTCAAACATTTTCCTGCGCCCGGCTAGTTTCTTTAAAACTGTAACTTCATTCATGGTCCGCCCTCCCCCGGTATTAATTTTATTCATTTTCTAAAAACTGAATACTGTGTATAAATGCCACTCCTGCTGGCAAACTAATGCCTGTAGATTATACTGGGGGGAATGGGAAAATATGAATCCCTATCTGGAAATTTTACTCAGGGCGGTGGGCGCCTTTGCCGCGGTAATTTTTCTGACCAGGCTGGTGGGAAAGTCACAGGTCGGCGGGCTGACAATAACTGACTGGGTGAACGGTATCGTGGTCGGGAGCATAGCCGCCGGTCTTGTTACACAGGTTAACGCGCCCGCCGGCTATTATGTCTTCGGCCTCTTTCTGTTTATGGTCTTGACCATGGTTTCCCAGTGGGCCGGCATGAAGTACCGCCCGCTTCATAAAATCCTGGACGACGATCCCACGGTTGTGGTCCATAACGGCAAAATAATGGAAAGAAATATGCGAAAGATGCGCTATACGGTTGATGACCTGACTTCCCAGCTCCGCCAGAAAAATGCTCATAATATCTCCGACGTGGAGTACGCCATCGCAGAGCCCAACGGACAGCTCAGCGTGCTCTTGAAAAGCCAGGCGGCGCCGCTGACGCCGCGGGATATGGGATTGCCGACATCTTACCGGGGCGTTCCGGCAGAGCTTGTGGTGGACGGGGTGATTATACAGCAGAACCTGAAACAGAACAATCTGGAAGAGGACTGGCTCCTGGGAGAGCTGCAGAAGCAGGGCATACAGTCCTTGAAAGAAGTGTTTTACGCCAGCCTGGACACTGACGGCAGCCTGTATGTGGATAAAAAACGTGACGATCTTGACCAGGTGCTGGACATGACCGATAAACTTCCCGGCAGGATGCCGCAGTAAAAACAAGCACACGAGAGCCGTCCCCGTGTGTTACGTGTGTTAAGACGCAATCAAACTGCGAGGAGGAGTATTTTGAAACATATATCTTTTGGGACAGACGGGTGGCGCGGCATCCTGGCCGAGGATTTTAATTTTGCCAACGTACGCCTGGTCGCCCGCTCCATAGGCATTTATATTCTCAACCACGACCTGGCGGCCAGAGGTGTTGTCATTGGCTACGATAGCCGCTTTTTTTCCAATCGCTTTGCCGCGGAGATTGCCGGTGTGCTGTCCGGGCAGGGAATTCCCGTACTGATTACGGAAGGCGCCACCCCGACTCCCGTGGTGGCCTATGGAATAAAACTGTACAACGCCGGCGGGGGGATTATGCTGACCGCCAGCCACAACCCGCCTGAATACAACGGAAT
>CAZPXL010000080.1:0-5302 GCA_964591005.1 uncultured Eubacteriales bacterium | reverse complement strand
CCGGCGGGGGGATTATGCTGACCGCCAGCCACAACCCGCCTGAATACAACGGAATTAAGTTTATACCGGAATACGCGGGCCCGGCTCTGCCCCATATTACCAGTGAAATAGAGGACAACATCAGGAAATTGGAGGCTGCCGGCACCAACGGGGAGAATGAACCCGGGGATTACAAAAAAGCTCCGGTAACGAATGTGAACCCCTATGCGGATTATGCCCGCCATATCTGCGCGCTGGTGGATTTCGGGGCTATCGGGAATGCCATGTTGAAGGTAGTTGTCGACCCGATGCACGGCGCCGGGTCGGGTTACCTTGAGAACCTTTTAATGCTTGCCGGGGCCTCGGTTACCGCTATTCGCAATTACAGCGACCCCTTGTTCGGGGGCGGGCTGCCTGAGCCTGCCGCCAAATCTCTCAGCCTTTTGAGAGAAAAGGTCATAAGCAGGGGGGCTCACCTGGGTTTGGCCCTGGACGGTGACGCCGACCGTTTCGGCATAATCGACAGAAGTGGTGAGTTTATAACCCCCAACCAGTTTTTGCCCGTTTTGCTCTACCACCTTTATAACGTTAAGGGACTGCGGGGACCGGTGGCGCGAACCGTAGCCACCACCCACCTGCTGGACAGGATAGCTGAGAGAGCCGGCCAGCAAGTATTTGAAACATCGGTTGGTTTTAAATATATTTCCCAGTGCCTTACCGAAAAGGGCGCCGTGTTGGGAGGCGAGGAGAGCGGGGGGCTGTCCGTGCAGGGCCATGTGCCGGAGAAGGACGGCATCCTGGCGGGGCTGCTGGCGGCGGAGATTGTAGCGGTACACGGCAGGAGCCTGACCGATCTGATGAAACAAGTGGCCGGGGAGTATGGGCGACTGTACAGCGAACGGCTGGATGTCCACACCTCCCCATCCGAAAAAGAACGGGTTTTGGGACTTATAAAAGAGCTGGAGCCAGCGTCCCTGGGAAAACGCCGGGTTACAGGAAGGAACGCGGCTGACGGGGTCAAATTTGCGCTTGACGGCGGCGCCTGGGTACTGGTCCGGGCATCCGGGACCGAACCGCTTTTCAGGATTTATGTTGAAGCCGGCGACCCTGATGAAATAAAGGAGATACAGGAAGATACAAAAGCCGTGCTGGGCCTTTAACGACAAGTGCGACAAGGGGACGGTTCTCCTGTCGCACTTGTGGTGCTAATAAAAAAATTCCACGGGGAGGATTTAGTATCTTGGAGTAGAAATAAAGTAAACGGTGTTGAAAAATGACGACTGGTAAATTTATCTTCAAGGCGACGCTTATGATCGCCTTTTTTAGCTTAATGTCCAAGGTGCTGGGATTGGTCAGGGATATGGTAATAGGCGGGATGTTTGGGACGTCTTATCTTGCTGACGCCTATCAGATGTCCCTGAAAGTGCCGAACATGCTTTTCGCAATTATCAGCGGGGCGCTGGCCACGGTGATAGTGCCTGTTTTCACCGAGTATGTATCCAGAGGTAAAAAAAACGAGGCCTGGAAGCTGTTCAACACGGTCATGTCCCTGGTCGTCTTCTTCTTCCTTTTTGCCTCTATCCTTGGAATAGTAGGGGCGCCCCTCCTGGTCAAACTAGTGGCGCCAGGTTTTTCAGGTGTGACCAGGGATTTGACAGTGGAACTCTCGAGAATAATCCTGCCGTGGATGGTAGCCGCAGCCCTGGCCTCCCTTTTCACCCAGCTTTTAAATGCCAATAATATTTTTGGCCTGCCTGCCTTCAGCACCTCTGTTAACAATATCTTTATCATTGTTTTCGCCCTTACCCTCGGTAAAATATACGGCGTATACGGCCTGGCCCTGGGCACGACGCTGGCCATGGCCGCCATGGCCCTGGTGCAGTTTCCCGTTCTTTACAAGACTGGTTTCAGGCTAAATCTGCGGCTGGACCTGCGCCATCCCGGCCTGAGGAAGATTTGGATCCTCGCCCTGCCGTCGTTATTCAGCCTGTCGGTTACCCAGACCAATGTTTTTGTTACTTTTGTGCTGGCGTCATGGCTGCCGGTAGGCAGTGTCTCGTCACTTGTCTATGGGGACAAGTTGATCCAGTTTTCGGTGGGTTTACTGGTTACCGCCCTGGCGACGGCTGTTTTTCCCACCATTTCCCGGATGGCCGCCGAGGTTGAGATGGAGAGATTTGCTGCAACCATGCTTGGTTCGCTGAAGTTTGTATTCGCGGGGATAATCCCGGCCAGCGTGGGATTAGTCATTTTAAGCAACCCAATTGTAAGCCTTGTTTATGCGCGGGGGGTTTTTGACCAAAATTCAGTGGAAATGACCACGGCTGCGCTTGTATTCTATTCAGTGGGCACGGTGGGTTATGCCAGTGCTTATCTTCTAACCCGCGGCTTTTATTCCCTGCAGGACACTCGCACCCCGCTCAAATTAAGTATCGTACAGGTCCTGATCAACCTTGGCCTCAGCCTGCTGCTGATCGGGCCGATGCAGCACGCCGGCCTGGCCCTGGCCAGTTCCCTGGCCAACCTGGCCTACATGGTCATGCTGATGTGGTACCTGGGGAGAAAAGTACCCAACCTGTTCCAGGGTGGCCTGTCAAAATTTATCCTGGCTGTTCTTACAGCCTCAGGTTTGATGGCCGCGGTGTGTTACGCGGTAAACGGCGCGCTGGCGGGGATGGTGCAGGGAAAAATCGGCCTGATCATTCAGATTGTCCTGGCCGGCACTGCCGGGCTGGCAGTTTTTGTGGCAGCGATTTTTGCCTTGAAGGTCGAAGAAGCCCACATGCTCTGGCGGTCCCTTAAAAAAGCCCTGGCGGAACGGCGGTCGTAATTGAGATGTGAGGCGTGAGACATGGAACGTGAGACTGCATGCCATTCTTATGGGTTAAATGACCCAAAAGTAATGCAGGATATACTCACGACTCGCGACCCACGACTCAATTGTAACCTTTCACCCTCCGGCCACATACGCTGGTGGGAGGAGGTGTGAGCAATGCTGTTCAAGATTTCCGACCTTGGGCTGAGGGATATTGTAAACCTGGTTGACGGGGCGAAACTGGGGCCGGTCAGCGATGTTTACATTGACCTGGAAACCGGGAAGGTGGTTTCCCTGGTACTTTCAGGCGGCAAAAAGTATTTCGGGCTCCTGGCCGCCGGCAGGGACGTGGTGGTGCCCTGGGAGAAAATCAAGAAGATCGGTGTGGACACGCTCCTGGTTGAAGTTGAGGATAACGCCAGGGCCCTGTAATTTTCATAATCAAATATTAAAATCCATAAAATTTGACATTGATGCCGGCGCTTTGTTAGAATATATTAGCTTAAACATTCCTTTTTTATCATGTGGAGGGACTGGCTGTAAACAATCCAAACCTCTGACCCGGAGGTTTGATTTTATGTTTGGAACGATTACCAAATTAAGGAGGTGTCATTATGGGCAGGCATTTATTTACATCTGAATCTGTAACAGAGGGACATCCCGACAAGGTTGCGGACCAGATATCAGACGCGGTGCTTGACTCGATATATGAAAATGATCCCTTTGCCCGTGTGGCCTGCGAGACTCTGGTCACAACCGGCCTGGTGCTGGTAGCAGGGGAGATTACCACCCAATGTTACGTCGATATACCCAGGGTAGTCCGGCAGACTGTCTGCGACATTGGCTACACAAGGGCGAAATACGGTTTTGACTGTGATACCTGCGCGGTCCTTACCTCTATTGACGAACAGTCCTGCGATATTGCCCAGGGAGTGGACCGGGCGCTGGAAATCCGGGACCGTGAAGCTGGTGTTGACCCGTTTGATTTGATCGGGGCAGGTGACCAGGGCATGATGTTCGGCTATGCCACTAATGAGACGCCCGAATTAATGCCTATGCCTGTTTCAACCGCCCACAGCCTGGCCAGGCGGCTGGCGGAGGTCCGTAAAAGCGGTCTGATTCCCTATTTGAGGCCGGACGGGAAAACCCAGGTAACCGTTGAATACGAGGACGGGCATCCCCTGCGCGTGGACACCATTGTAGTGTCAACTCAGCATCACCCGGAAGTCATCCTGGCGGATATCCGGGAAGATGTGATCAGCAAGGTAATCAAGGCGGTTGTCCCGCCGGAATTTATAGACAAAGGCACTAGGTTTTTTGTCAACCCGACCGGCCGTTTTGTAATTGGTGGTCCTCAGGGAGACACCGGCCTGACCGGGAGGAAAATCATTGTTGATACATACGGCGGCATGGCCAGGCACGGAGGGGGCGCTTTTTCCGGCAAGGACCCGACCAAGGTCGACCGGTCGGCCAGCTACGCCGCCCGCCATGTCGCAAAAAACATCGTGGCCGCAGGGCTGGCTGACAAGTGCGAGTTTCAGGTGGCTTACGCCATTGGTGTGGCGCAGCCGGTTTCAATCATGGTCGACACATTTGGTACCGGGAAAATTGATGAGAAGCTATTGACCAAGCTGGTAAGAGAGCACTTTGACCTGCGCCCCGCCGCTATAATTGAGAAATTAAAACTGCGCAGGCCCATCTACAAGCAGGTGGCGGCATACGGGCATTTCGGAAGAAACGACCTGGACCTGCCCTGGGAGGCGACTGACAAGGCTGATGACCTGCGAAGAGCGGCAGGCATATAAGCTGTAAAACAAACTATAAAACGCGCCAGGGGTGTCCCCGGCGCGTTTTTTACATTAAGGAAGAGGACGTAAAAAGATTTGTGTAAATGGTTATACTTACCATAAAAGGAGCTGACCATTTATGCAAGACTTACAGGACAAAACTATCAAAGAACTGGCCAGAGAATGTGAAACCGTAGAAGACGTACACAACATGCTAAAGAACCTCTTCAAAGACACTCTGCAGCAAATATTCGAAGCTGAAATGGACGAACACCTGGGCTACCAAAAACACAGCCTGGAGGGCAACAACACCGGCAACAGCCGTAACGGCTACAGCAGGAAAACTATCCAAACAAAGCTGGGCAAAACGGAGATAGAAATACCTCGAGACCGTAACGCTGATTTCGAGCCCAGAGTTATAAAAAAATACGAGACTACATCCAACGACCTTGAAGACCAGATTATCGCCATGTACGCCAAGGGCATGACCACACGGGATATCGAGGGCCATATGCGTGATATCTACGGCATTGATGTATCCCCCACTATGGTAAGCAAAGTAACAGACAAAGTGCTGCCTTTGGTTGCCGAATGGCAGTCAAGGCCTCTGGATCGCATCTATCCAATAGTTTATCTTGACGCTATACATTTTAAAGTACGCAAGGACAATAGAATCATAAACAAAGCCGCATACAGCGTAATGGGTATCGACATGGCCGGC